>DATMUX010000493.1:0-7532 GCA_035563695.1 Acidimicrobiia bacterium | reverse complement strand
ATGAACACGCGAAAGACGGCTGGCGTTTGGTGCAAATCTTCGCCCCTGGCGTCGCGGCCTTCGGCGCCGCGAGGTACTACGAGTTCATCTTCGAGCGGGAGATCGCCGAAGCGACTGCACCGGAGAGCGGCGCAGATCGCGCAGTCGCCTGACCTGGGCGACATCGGAGATCGTCGCGATCGCGATGCCAGGACATGCGAAACTGTCAGTCGCCGCTGCAGAGCCAGTTGGCCGTTAGTCGCGGCTACCGCCGCCGTCACCGAAATGCGAGCTCGGTACAGAACTCGGCACGGTTGACGTCGATACAGTCGGAGGCTTGCCGCCGTCTTCGTCGCGAGTCCCTTCGACTGCGGCGGGGATCCTTAACCAAACGCTGTCCTTCGCACCCACCGAAATCGGGCACAACTCCCTGCACCAGAGCGTGCCGAATGCAACGGGTGCGCAGTGAAGGGATATGACCGACTGCCCAAATCCACGGACGCGAAATCAGCACATGCGGGTGACAGTTCTTCACGCCATCGATTGCAGACAGGCGCGCGTCGCGGCGCTCGCGAGTCCAGGTCGAGTCTCGGCAGCGAGCAGTGTCAAAGCAGCTGCGGTCACTCCCAGATCCGGTCAGGTTGGCGTTCGATCGTGAGCAGCGAGTCGACGTCGAGTTCGGGGGTCGCCGCCAGTCTGAGCACCATGACGCCGCGCTGTTCGGGCGTCAAGGTCAGGCCATCGTGATCGCGCCCGGCGAGCGGGCCTCGCCACCGCTCCCAGCCTGTTCGTTCGTAGAAACCGATGAGGTCGGTCTGAAGGCAGCCGATCGCGTAGTCGTCGATCTCGGTACCAAGCCGACGCATGACCGCGGTCGACGAGCCTCGCCGCTGGAACGAGGGGAGCGTGCCGACGGCATCGACGAATGCCGTGCGCAACACGGGACCCGGGGGCGACTGCACGCCGCGAGTTGTGACGACGGCGTGACTCACGATCTGTCCGTCGATCCGGCCGAGGAAGTGGCGGCCGCCCGAGGGGATGAAATGGCTGAAGAGCCGTTCGAAGGCGTCGGTATCGTGCGCCGCGTTGCACACGTCGATCACCGTCCGGCGCTCCACGGCAGAGAGGTCTTCGGTGCGACACACTTCTACGGACGTCGTCGGCATCGGCACAGTATGCTCCGGCACCCGTCGGGCGCGAGTCGTGGTTTGGTGTTCGCGTATCAACTCGCCCGGGCGAGCGGAATCGTCGCCACGTATGCGCCGCTGTCCCAGCGCACCGACACATCGGGCGCGAGCTCGCGCACGAGGCGAAGCGCCGCCCGGTTCTCGGGCAGGATGTTCGCGACGAACCGGGTGAAGCCGCGTTCGGCGGCCATGATCATGAGCCGCCGAGCGAGACGCGTTCCGATGCCGCGGTGCTGCCACGCGTCCGCGACGGTCAACGCGATCTCGGCCTCATCGGAGCCGCATTCACTGTCGTAGCGAGCCTCGGCGACGATCTCGTCGCCGCTGAGGGCGACGAGCGCGTCACGACACTCGTGGTCGACGTCGACGAGACGCGAGAGCTGTGTTTCGGACAGCTGAGGAATCGGCGAGAAGAACCGGAGCTGGATAGAGCGCGGCGACAACCGCGAGAACAAGCGGATCAGCCGGTCGCTGTCGTCGTGGGCGATGGGACGCACGCGCAGCGGTGCCCCATCGGCGGACAGGGTCGCGCGTGAGCGACGACGCTCTCGCGCCTCGGCCAGCAGCCGAGCCTGATGTTGCGTGGCGAGTTCTTGGCCTAGTTGCGGATGCATGAGGTACTCCTCAATGGGTTTCGTGCGCGCCGGCGGTGCGCTACAGACCCGGTGCCCGGAACGATGGGTCGCTCAGGTGCGAGGGCTTCGTGCCCGGACTATCGACTCGCGTGAGGCTCATCACCTTCGGTCCATGCGTAACGCTTGACCCTCGTGACCCGTGCGTTGTCCCTGTACTGCGGTGGGGCTACCAGGCGGGCTTCGCCATGATCAGCGGCCTCGATGATGAGCCACGCATTGTGAACGCCGTCGGCACATCCGAAGTCGGCGTGTGTCAGGTAGTGGGAGCCGGATTCGGCGAAGATCTTGATCGCGGCCCGGCAGGATGCTTGGTCCGGTTCGTGCGGTATCTCGACCAGGTAACGGTCCATCATCAGTCTCCTTCGAAATGCGCATGGCGTGCCCGAGCGAGCGCGAAATGCGTAGGGCGACAGTTATTCGATCGGCGGCAGGCCGAGCGCGACGCGACCCGTGAAGCGCGCCTGCTTGGCGCGCGGCAGCGGGTGGAACAGGCAGCCGTGTACGTCGCGGTACAGGCGCTCGAGCGGGTGTGCACGTGTGTAGCCGATGCCACCGACGACCTCTATCGCGAGCCGTACGGTGTGGATCAGCGCATCGGCCGCGACCGTCTTGCGGCCGAGTGTCCGCGCCGCGAGCTCGTCATTGTTGTCGAAATGCAGATCGTCGGAGTCGACGAACATCGCCCGCACCGCGTCGGCGCCGGTCGTGTACTCGTTCAGCATCTCACCGACGAGCTGGAGCACGTGGTCGTCGCTTCTGCCCCCGGTGAGTTCCAGCGCAGTCTCGACCGCCGCGTCGGCGATCCCGACGTAGGCCGCCATGATGAGCGGCAATGCCGTACCGATTACGGTGTTCCAGACCGGATGCCACTGCGTCGCCGACCTCGTCAGGGACACGGTGGCGTCGGGCACGAACACGTCGTCGAGCACGACCGTGTGCGATCCCGTCGCGCGGAGGCCGAGCGTGTCCCAGGTACGTTCGATCCGCACACCGTCGGCGGTGAACGGTATCGCACAGTGGATCACCTTCGGCTCGGCTTCGGGCCACTTGATGCTCGTGACCAAGAGGTCGCCGACTTCGCAGCCGCTTGCCGGAGATTTGCGCGCGCTGACCCGAAAGCCGCCCTCGACCTTCACAGCTGCCCCGTTCGACGCGACCCAGTCGGACGCGCCCGTCGAGACGGCGATCGTGCCGGCCGCGACCTTGCGTAGGAACGCCTCGGCATCCATCTCGTGGTGATGGCGCCAGACCTGCGCGGCGACGAGGTGCGAGTGCATCGCGAGCGTGACCGCGACGGCGGGATCGTTGGCGCCGAGCACGCGCAGCATCTCGCCCATCTCGGCGTGCGTCACGCCTGCGCCACCGAACTCGTGTGGCACGAGCGCGGCCGTCACCCCGGCGGCGCGGAGCCGCTCGAACGCCGTGACGTCGAGGTCGCCGGTGCGGTCGGAAGCCGGTGCGCGTGTTCGCAGCTCGGATGCGATGGTCCTGATCTCGTCGAGCAAGACCGTGGCCGTAGGAGCGTTGATCGTTGTCATGGCTCGACGGTACGGACGACGGTGATGCGCAACCAGTGCAGAATGTGGACCTTCCCGGTACAGAGTCTGGACCTCCTCGATATAGTTCGTGCCCGGTCGACGGCCGGAGAGGACAGCGATGGGCGACAGCGACGCCTCCGAGCTCACGGGTCACGGTCAGTACTGCCCGGTGTCTCGCGCGGTCGACCTCTTGGGCGAGCGGTGGACGATGCTCATCGTGCGTGACCTGCTGGTCGGCACGTCGCGTTTCAACGATCTCGCGCGCGGGTTGCCAGGACTGTCACGAAGCCTCCTCACCAAGCGACTGCGCCAGCTCGAGCGAGCGGGCCTCGTCGACCGGCTCGACGGGGAGTATCACCTCACAGCGGCCGGTGAGGCGCTGCGCCCGATCGTGTTCGGGCTCGGTTCGTGGGCCGCGAGGTGGATCTTCGGCGACCCGCGACCGTCAGAGCTCGACGCCGAACTGCTCGTGTGGTGGATGCACACGCGCATCGATACCACGCAGCTGCCGACGCGGCGCACGGTGTTCCATGTCCGCTTCGCGGACGATCCGCGTCGCTACTGGATCGTGATCGATGCGAATGGCCCGTCGGTCTGCGACGTCGATCCGGGATTCGAGGTCGACGTCACCATCGCGGCCGACGTCGAGACCCTGCACCGCGTGTGGCTCGGCCGCGAACCAATCACTCACGCGGTGCGCTCCGGCGGGCTCGCGTTCGAAGGACCGCGCGCGCTCACCCGCCGTATGCCCGACGTGCTCCAACTCAGCCCGATGGCCGACACGGTCCGCGAATTCGTCTGACGCACTGACGGTCAGCGCAGCGCTTCGATGACGGGGGCGAAGTCGTCGAGTGCTCGGACGGCGAAGTATGTGATTCCGTGTTCGGTTGCCACGTGCATGATCTTCGCTGCGATCTCATCGACCGTTCCGACCAGTATGTACGGCGTTGCCTCGAGATCTTCGACGTTCGCGCCATCGATTCGCTCGCAGAGGGTCGAATAGACCTGCTGTGCATCGTCCGTGATCGCCACCACTTGCACCAGCGCATTGAGCTCGACGTCGACCCCATCGCGACGGCGTGCAGTCCCGCGCTTCACCTGATCGAGCTGCTCGCGCAGCCACGGAAGGGCCCAGCGCACCGCGTGGCGGTGACCGTCCGAGCAGGTGCGGCCAAGTCCTTGCAAACCGATGGTGTCGGCGTGCTCCCCGGCATGTTCGAGCAGGTGGCTGCCGTTTCCACCCACGAGAATCGGAACCCGCGGTTGGGTTGCCGCGTTGATCTGAGCGTTGTCGACGTGGACGTACTCGCCGTGGTAGGTGACCGCCTCGCCGGCGACCAGCCGTCGTATCACCTCGACCGTCTCGCACAGCCGACGCTTGCGTTCAGCCGCCGGACGCCGCTCGATGCCCGTGGCCACGTACTCCTGCGGTGTATGGCCCGCGCCGAGACCGAGCTCGAAGCGACCACCCGAAAGGCGATCGAGCGTCGATGTCTCCCATGCGAGCTGGACGACATTGCGCATGTCGTTGTTCAAGACGTAGGTCCCGAGGCGAATGCGATCCGAAGCCTGCGCAATCGCGGCGACCGACACCATCGGGGCGATTCCCCTTCCGACATGGTCGGAGACGAGCACCGTGTCGAACCCGATAGCTTCGGCGCGTTGCGCAACCGAGACGAGATCGTGCTCGTCTGAAGCCGCGAGGCAATACCCGAAGCGCACGTACACGACGCGACGGTACTAGCCCTTGGCCGAGCGACGCCTGGCAGCCCGTGATTCTCGTTCGGGAGCGATCCTTCCACCGGCGAGGATCACGGGCGAGTCGCGGGCGGCGGTGGCCGGAACACGCCACTGTGAGCAAATCGGCTGCACTCGAGGATGCATCGTTCTGAGGTGCGCAACGACCGCGCAAATGCGCTGCTTCGCTACGAGAATCTCCGGGACTCGCCGATCCGTGTCTGCGGGTGTCATCATCTGCCGATGCGGATCCTCGTCGCGTCTGACCTGCACTACTCGCTCAGGCAACTCGATTGGGTGGTCACGGTCGCGGGTCAATACGACCTCGTCGTCCTCGCGGGAGATCACCTCGACATCCGTTCGTACGTCGAACCCGACGCGCAGATCGCGGCGGTCCTCGAATACCTGAAGCGCATCGCCGCGAAGACGACCCTCGCGGCGTGCTCCGGCAATCACGACCTCAACGGCGAGAACGACCTCGAGGAGCGGGCCGCGACGTGGCTGCAAGCCGCCCGAGAGGAAGGTGTGTACGTCGACGGGACGAGCATCGTGACCGAGGACGTGCGTGTGACGGTGTGCCCGTGGTGGGACGGTCCGCGCACCCGCGAACGCTTCGCCGCGATGCTTGCTGCGGAAGCGAGTTCGGTTGACGAGCGCATGTGGGTGTGGGTGTACCACGCGCCGCCGGATCGCTCTACGACGAGCTGGACGGGTCGTCGGTACTACGGCGACAGTGATTTGAACGGGTGGATCGCGCAGTTCCGACCGGCACTCGTACTGTGCGGCCATGTGCACGAGTCGCCTTTCGCCGACGAAGGCAATTGGTCCGACCGCATCGGTACCACTTGGGTCGTCAACCCGGGACGTGAGTCGGGTCCCGTTCCTGCGCACGCCATCGTCGATACCGGTGCACGCTTCATCACCTGGTCGTCCGCAACCGCGGCCGATGACGTGTCGTTCGCGACGTTCTAGTACTCGGGTTCGGGATCGCGCTCGGATCGTAACGCCGAGCGCGCGCCCGACCGGTGCATCAAACTGCCGAGCACGGCGTTCACCATGCCGAGCCCGCCTTCGTGATCCGCGTACTGGTGTTGGATGTCGGCGAGATACGTCGTCATGTGCTGTACCCGCGTTGCAAGCAGCTTTGCCAGGGCGAGCGACGCGCTCGGGTCCGATGCGAGAACGCGCTCGGCGTCGTCGACGACGGCGACCGTTGTCGGCTCGGCCGCGACGACGTCAGCGGTCGCCGGGACGTCCAACAGGAGTGAGATCTCACCGACGCAAGCACCACTCTCGCTGATCGACGTAATGGGCACCCCGCCCTTCTCGATACGAAGCGCGCCATTCAGCAGCACGAAGAGTCGGCCGGAACGAGTGCCTTCGGCGAGGAGCGTGTCGCCTTCTGCCAATGACCGGCGGGGGAGACCTTCCACAAGTGCGAGCCACGTGTCCATGCTCGCAGTGTCGCGCGTCGCCCGCGCGGCCTGCCTATCTGACTCGGTTCTTGCGAACATCAGGTAGCGCAACCGGTGACCGCGTACGTTCGGTGAACGAGGCGGACCGGGCGCTTGCGTTCGGAGAACTGTTGCAGGAGTCCGACCGCGCTAGGGCTCTCCTCGCGGCGGCTTCTCGGCGATACCGAGTACTCGCCTGCAATCGCCCATGCGCGGGAGCACCTCCAGGGCTTCGGCGGCCAAACTTAGGAGGCTCTCGTCTTCGGGGAACTGCGGGGCGTCGGACAATGCTCGCTCGAAGATCGAACGCTCGCGGTCCAACCAATCAGGTCGCGCTTCGATCGCGACAGTGATGAGGCCGGCAGACTCGAACAGCGCGGCGAGATCACGAAGGCGGTCGGGTTCCTCCCAGGTGGTGAATACCGCACGCGCACCTGGGCGCAACAGCCGGCACGTTTCCGCCATTACGGCTTCTCGGTGCGACATGAGTTGGATCGCATCGATGCATACGAGTCCCGACGCTCCTTCTTGGGACAATCCGGTCGCGGCGGCGTCGGCGACGATGTAGCGGACCGACAATTCCGGGGTGTACTCGGTCGCCCGTGCCCGAGCGTGATCGATGCCAACCGGAGAGAAGTCGATCCCTACGAGCGCCGCGCCGATTTGGCGTGCGAGCCACAGTCCAGGGCCACCTCGGCCGCAAGCCAGGTCGACGAGTGTCTCGCCTCGACACGGTGCGAGCGTCCGGGCGATCTGATGGAGTCCGTCGAGTGTGATGAACGAGAACGGATCAACTTCGGGTGGAAGATCGGCGCCGATGACTCGCTTCGTCCAGTCACTGTGCGCCGCCTCTCGGAAGACTCTATCGAAGGTAGATGGCGTCAACGGAGCGCGATCACTCATGCAGCGCGACGGTAACGCGCAAAACGGCAGATGCACGTTGTTTCCTGGAACACAACCTTGACTATCCCGGAGCGCCGGCCCGGGGCGAGGTATTGGCTG
>DATMUX010000492.1:0-2754 GCA_035563695.1 Acidimicrobiia bacterium | reverse complement strand
GGACCGGGCGGTCGGAGTGAGCTCCAGGCCCAGGCCCTGGCCGGCCAGCTGCTCGGAGGTCCGGGCCAGCATGAGGTCGACGATCTCCACCACCTCGTCGCGGGAGAGCTCGTGGAACACGATGACCTCGTCGATCCGGTTCAGGAACTCGGGCCGGAAGTGCGCCTTGAGCGCCTCGTCGACCTTGGCCTTCATGCGTTCGTAGGTCACCGCCTCGGACGTCTTGGCGAAGCCCACGCTCGCCTTGCGCAGGTCGGCCGTCCCGAGGTTCGACGTCATGATCAGGACCGTGTTCTTGAAGTCCACGGTGCGGCCCTGGGCGTCGGTGAGCCGGCCGTCCTCGAGGATCTGCAAGAGCGTGTTGAACACGTCGGGGTGTGCCTTCTCGACCTCGTCGAGGAGCACCACGGCGTACGGACGGCGCCGCACCGCCTCGGTGAGCTGACCGCCTTCGTCGTAGCCGACGTAGCCGGGCGGCGAACCGACGAGCCGCGACACCGTGTGCTTCTCCATGTACTCCGACATGTCGAGCTGGATCATCGCCGACTCGTCGCCGAACAAGAACTCGGCGAGCGCCTTGGCCGTCTCGGTCTTGCCGACGCCCGACGGACCCAAGAAGATGAAGCTGCCCGACGGGCGCTTCGGGTCCTTCAAACCCGCACGCGTGCGGCGGATCGCCTGCGACACCGCCTTGATCGCGTCTTCCTGGCCGACGATGCGCTTGTGGAGCTCCTCCTCCATGCGCAGCAGCTTGGCGGTCTCCTCCTCGGTGAGCTTGTAGACGGGGATGCCCGTCCACAGTGCGAGCACCTCGGCGATCGACTCCTCGTTCACCTCGTTGAACAGGTCGACGCCCTCGGCGCGCCACTCGCGCTCCTTGCCCGCGCGCTGCTCGAGAAGCGACTTCTCGCGGTCGCGCAGGCTCGCGGCCCGCTCGAATTGCTGGGCCTCGATCGCGGCTTCCTTCTCCTTGCGGACCTTGGCGATCTCGTCCTCGAGCTCGCGGTAGTCGGGCGGAGCCTGCATGCGCCGGATGCGCAGGCGCGAGCCGGCCTCGTCGATGAGGTCGATCGCCTTGTCGGGAAGGTGGCGGTCGGAGATGTAGCGGTCGGCGAGGTTCGCGGCGGCGACGATCGCCTGGTCGGTGATCGTGACGCGGTGGTGCGCCTCGTAGCGCTCGCGCAACCCCTTCAGGATCTCGATCGTGTGCGCGACCGTCGGCTCGTCGACCTTGATCGGCTGGAACCGCCGTTCGAGTGCCGCGTCCTTCTCGAGGTGCTTGCGGTACTCGTCGAGGGTCGTCGCGCCGATCGTCTGCAGCTCGCCGCGGGCGAGCATCGGCTTCAGGATCGACGCGGCATCGATCGCGCCTTCGGCCGCGCCCGCACCGACGAGCGTGTGCAGCTCGTCGATGAACAAGATGATGTCGCCGCGGGTGCGGATCTCCTTCAGCACCTTCTTCAGGCGCTCCTCGAAGTCGCCGCGGTAACGGGAGCCGGCGACGAGGGCGCCGAGGTCGAGCGTGTAGAGCTGCTTGGCGTGCAGCGTCTCGGGAACGTCGCCCTCGACGATGTTCTGCGCCAGCCCTTCGACGATCGCGGTCTTGCCGACGCCGGGCTCGCCGATGAGCACCGGGTTGTTCTTGGTGCGGCGCGACAGCACCTGCATCACGCGCTCGATCTCGCGCTCGCGTCCGATCACCGGATCGAGCTTCTTCTCGCGCGCGAGCTGCGTGAGGTTGCGACCGAACTGGTCGAGCACGAGCGAGCCCGACGGCTGGCTCTCGCCCGACGGGCCGGCCGCGGCGGTCGCGCCGGCCGACTCCTTCGTCCCCGCGTAGCCCGACAGCAGCTGGATCACCTGCTGGCGCACGCGTGAGAGGTCGGCGCCGAGCTTCACGAGAACCTGCGCGGCGACGCCTTCGCCTTCGCGAATCAGCCCGAGCAGGATGTGCTCGGTGCCGATGTAGTTGTGGCCGAGCTGCAGTGCCTCACGCAGCGAGAGCTCGAGCACCTTCTTCGCGCGGGGCGTGAAGGGGATGTGTCCGGAGGGCGCGGTGCCCCCGTGACCGATGATCTCTTCGACCTGGGCGCGCACTGCTTCGAGCGAGATGCCGAGCGACTCGAGCGCCTTGGCCGCGACGCCTTCGCCCTCGTGGATCAGCCCGAGCAGGATGTGCTCGGTGCCGATGTAGTTGTGGTTGAGCAGGCGCGCTTCCTCTTGGGCCAGGACCACGACCCGCCGTGCTCGGTCGGTGAAGCGCTCGAACAAGTTGAACCGCCTTCTCCCTTGGGCAGGTCGGTCGGCCCTGCGGCGCCCGCAGATGCCGGATGTGCCCATTCTATCGGCCGGTTCCCCGGCAACTTTGGCGCCGAAGTCCCGTCGGGGCCCGGACTTTTTCTGACCGTACCGGCACCGGAGGTGTCGGTTCGGTCGGGTTTGCTTCGGCGAGGGCCCGGCGATCCTGCCGCACGTGTTCCCGCTGAGCACATTCTCTACGCCTGTATCCCCCCGATCATTCCCGGGGCCGTCGGAATCGACCACCCGGGCGGACGAGCCGTACTCTCCACGTTCGTGGCGTTGGTGGACGATGTCGGGATCGCACCCTTGGTCGACGATCTGGCCCGGGTCGAGGAACGCCTGAAGAGCTCGGTACAGGCCGACGACCGGTTTCTCGGCGAGGTCGCGGGGCATCTGCTCGGGGCGGGCGGCAAACGCCTCCGCCCGACGCTCGGGCTGTGCGCGGGGTACGCG
>DATMUX010000491.1:0-2465 GCA_035563695.1 Acidimicrobiia bacterium | reverse complement strand
GTGTAGTACATCGCGGCCGCGCCGCCGGGCGGCGCGATCATCGCCTCGCACCGCTTCAGCGGGTCGGCGAGGTCGAAGTGCGTGCCGTCGAGATCGGAGATGGTCCGGTCGATCAGCTCCTGGTTCCAGCGCTGGAACTCGTCGACGCCTTCGATCGCGCGCGCGTCGTCCTCGTCGAGGTGCCGGATCACGGCGTCGATCGAGCTGCCGGGCAGGATGCGTTCGCCGACCGAGCGCATGGCGTCCTCGATGCGGTGCAGCTCGTCCCAGCCCCATTGGTAGGTCTCGTCGAGGTCGAGATCGATACCGTTGAAGTAGCGGGAGAACAGGCTGTAGCGGTCCCGGCCGACGGGATCGCGGGGGTCGGCTTGCGGCGCATACTCGTCGTGCAGGTAGGCGCCGAGCTCCGCGTACGCGCTCGTCGCGACCTCGGCGGCCTGACGAAGCCGTTCGTCGCCGGGGCGGCGAGCGACGAGCGTGCGGAAGAACGGCTCGGCCTCGCGCTGCCCGCCCCACGTCGCGGCCTGCTCGGAGCAGGCGATGGCCTGGCGGCGCGCGGCCACGACACCGCGCGCGACTCCTTCGCGGAGTGCGGCTTGGATGCTGCGCAGCGCTTCCGGAACGCGCGTCAAGCGTTCGCGCGCGACGTCCCACTCGTCGTCGGTGTCGAGCGCCATGAGGTCGAAGCACTGACGGACGAGCTGCACGGGGCTGAAGATGATGCGCACGTC
Source organism: Acidimicrobiia bacterium (assembly GCA_035563695.1). Taxonomy (GTDB): domain Bacteria; phylum Actinomycetota; class Acidimicrobiia; order IMCC26256; family PALSA-610; genus DATMUX01. The sequence continues at coordinate 1,734 of DATMUX010000491.1, read as the reverse complement.
GCGTAGTCGCTCGCCGGCGTCGTACTCGGTGAGCGCCAGACCGAGCGCGTGACGCATCACCGCGGCGGCGCGCCGGTCGTCGTCGTCGTCGTCCTGCGGCGCGCCCGCGAGCGCGTCGAGCGTGGCGCGCATGAGGTCGGCGCGTGCCGCGCACGCCTCGGGCGAGTAGTCGGTCATCTCGTGGTCGTGCCCGACGAGGCCCGCGAAGGTCGCGTCGCACGGATCGAGCGCGGCGTACTGCTCGACATAGCGGTCGGCGATCGCGTAGACCTCCGAGAGCGCGGGTTCTGCTGGCATCGGCTGCCCTCCTCGACGGCCGGTACGGTGGGAGGAGTATGGCTCATCAGTTCATCCTCACGATGCGGGATCTGCGCCGGGTGCACCCGCCCGACAAGGAAGTCCTGCGCGGGATCAACATCTCGATGTACCCGGGCGCGAAGATCGGCGTGCTCGGCCTGAACGGCTCCGGGAAGTCGACCCTCCTGCGGATCATCGCCGGGGAGGACGACGGCTACCAGGGCGAGTGCCGCGTGACGCCCGGGTTCAGCGTGGGCTACCTGGCCCAGGAACCCCGGCTCGACCCCGACACCGACGTGCTCGGCAACGTCACCCAGGGAGTCGCCGGTACGAAGGATCTCCTCGACCGCTTCGAGGAGGTGTGCAACGCGATGGGCGAGCCCGACGCCGACTTCGACAAGCTGCTCGCCGAGCAGGCCGACCTCCAGGACCGGATCGAGGCGGTGAACGGCTGGGACCTGGAGCGCCAACTCGACATCGCGATGGATGCACTGCGGCTCCCGCCGCCCGACGCCTCGGTCGCGACCCTGAGCGGCGGTGAGCGGCGCCGCGTCGCGCTGTGCCGGCTGCTGCTCGGCCGGCCCGACCTGCTGCTGCTCGACGAGCCGACGAACCATCTCGACGCCGAGTCGGTGGCCTGGCTCGAGCGTCATCTGCAGGAGTACCACGGCACGGTCGTCGCGGTGACGCACGACCGCTACTTCCTCGACAACGTCGCGGGCTGGATCCTCGAGCTCGACCGCGGCTACGGCATCCCGTGGGAGGGCAACTACTCCAGCTGGCTGGAGCAAAAGGAGCAGCGGCTCGCCCAGGAGGAGAAGGTCGACGAGGTGCGCCGGCGCACGCTCGCCCGCGAGCTCGAATGGGTCCGCATGGCACCTCGCGCGCGCCAGGCGAAAGGCAAGGCGCGCATCACGGCGTACGAGGCGCTCTTCGCCGAGGCCGAAGCCGCCGAGAAGCGCCAGGACAAGCTGCAGATCTTCATTCTCGCGGGCCCCCGGCTGGGTGATCTCGTGATCGAGGCCGAGCACCTGCGCAAGGGCTACGGCGACCGGCTCCTGATCGACGACCTGTCGTTCTCGCTGCCGCGCGGCGGCATCGTCGGCGTGATCGGTGCGAACGGTGCCGGCAAGACGACGCTGTTCCGGATGCTCGTCGGTGACGAGCAGGCCGACGGCGGCTCGCTGAAGATCGGCCCGACCGTGCAGCTGGCGTACGTCGACCAGTCGCGCGAGTCGCTCGACGGTGCGAAGACCGCCTACGAGGAGATCACCGGCGGTGTCGACCTGCTGAAGGTCGGCGACCGCGAGGTGCACGGGCGGGCGTACGTCGCCGGATTCAACTTCAAGGGCTCCGACCAGCAGAAGAGGGTCGGAGACCTGTCGGGCGGCGAGCGGAACCGGCTGCACCTCGCCAAGGCATTGCTCATGGGTGGCA
>DATMUX010000490.1:0-3754 GCA_035563695.1 Acidimicrobiia bacterium | reverse complement strand
CCGGCGCTCGCCTCGACCTGGTACACCAACGACTCCACGCCCTCGGCCGCGCGCCGATCGCCGAGATCACCTGACGGCGACCTACTCGTTCTCGTCGATCGCGTCGGCCATTCCTTGACGCGATGCCGGTGTGCCTTGGGTCGCGGTATCCGCTACGCAGTGTGGCGTTTCGGGGGCTGTCTGACCTGTGCAAGCAATCGCGCGGGGCCCGTGTGGTGTGTTACGGACCCTTTAGGTGGGTGGCGGTGGCGCCGATGAGGTGAGGTTAGTCCGTTCAAGGAGGATTGAAGTGAAGCGGTTGATTATTGCGCTTGTGGTTGGGCTGGTTGTTTTCGCGATGGTGTACGCGTTCGCGGCGACGTTGAATGTGAACACGAAGTCGCTTGGTGCGGGTGGTAATGCAGTGGCGTCGTGCAACGCGTCGGCGAACGTGAGCTACAACGCCGTGTATTCGGCGGCGTTGCCTGGTTACAAGGTCTCGACGGTGCCGATCACGAGTGCGGCTGGGTGCGCGAATATGGCGTTCCGAGTCACGCTGACGGGTGCGGCGAACGCGTCGCTTGGTGAAGTGACGGGCAACTTGGACGCGACGGGTGCGGCGTCGCCGGACTTCAGCGCGAGCAATGTTGCCGCGTCCGCGGTGACCGGCGTGCAGCTGGTGATTACTGGGTGATGTGAGGCACGCATACCGATTCGGCGCGTATGTCGTGGTCGCTGTGCTCGCTTCCGCCGGCGTTAGCGGTGCCGCACCGCAAGGTGCGGCACCCAAGACGCTGGCGGGAGGGGGCGCCGCGACCGTCGGGTGCGGCGCCCTCGGGAGCGCGACCGTGTCGTATCTGACTACCAACGGCTCCGTCACGCAAGTGTCAATGACCGGTCTCCCTGCAGGCTGCAACGGCGCCGTGGTCGGGCTCACGTTGGTGAACGCGGTCGGTGCCAGCCTCGGGAGTGGCGGCCCGGTCGTCGTCAGCGGCGGCGCGGCCACCGTTCGCCCGCTCACGGCGAATCCTGCGCCTGCGTCGGTGACGAACGTGCAGCTCGTCGCGATCGGCCCCTGAGGTGTCATGCGTCGGCTCGCGATGATCGTGCCCACGATAGCTGTCGTCGCAGTCCTCACGACGACGGCGGGCGCGGCGACGATTGTGCTCGTGGCGAAACAGCTCACAACCGCGACCGACTCGGCACCTGTGTTCGTGCCGCTGACACTGTCCACTGCGAATAACCGCGGACCGGCCGGACGTGCCGATAGGACCGACACGACAACCGTGACGTTTTCAGAACAGGTGAACCAATCAACGCTGTGCTCTGGCTGGTCGAACGCGTCCAACACCCAAACGCTCAACACGGTCACCCTCATGTTGAATGACAACGCGGGTGCATCCGGAAACGACACGCTCACCGTCGGCGCGGTTCCGGCGACGTGTGGATCCGGGTTCCATTTCGGCACCATCGACACCGGCAGCAACGCCTACGTGACCGGCGGCGTGGTCTCGTTCACCAACTCGACGATCACCCTCGCCCAGACTGCGAACTCGACCACGCTGGTGCTCACGTTCGGTACACCAAGCGCCGCCCGCGGGATCGTCGCCGCCGGCACCGCCGCGATCTACACCCCCGATCCGGCCATCCACGACATCGCCAACCACGCCGTCGGCACCAACCAAGCGGCTACTACCACCACTGTCCAATGGTGAGCGTCACGAGGCCCGCCCGCAGGGTCGGTTACGTCGCCCTACTCGCGGCAACCGTCGCAGCAGCATGGCTCCTGTGGCCCAGCATGTTCGGCGGCCGTGTCGGCTACGTCGAAGTCACTGGCCACAGCATGGACCCCACCCTCTCAAATGGGGACCTGATCGCGGTGCGCCAACAATCCCACTACCACGTCGGTAACGTGATCGCGTATCGCATCCGGAACGGTGAGTTCGGCGCCGGTCGAATCGTCATCCATCGCATCGTTGGTGGAGATGAACACGACGGTTTCCTCACCCGAGGCGACAACCGCACGACCGACGATATGTGGCACCCGACCGCAGCCGACATCAAGGGCGCGCGTTGGTTCCGCATCCCCGGCATCGGCACCACCATCGATCGCGTTCGCACACCCATCGGTCTCGCAGCGTTCTGCGGATGCATCGCGACCTTCGCCCTTCTCGTCCTCATCCCAAAATCGCGGACCATGAGCGGCGACCCTCGCCCAACGCCGCCGGACCAGGTTCCAGAGTCCAACCCGACCGCCATACAACCTGCCGAAGAAGCCATCCCCACACCCACGCTCTGGCCAGCCGCCGCCCGCCACCGGTCTCGAAGTGAGGTGGCCGGCAGTGTCGCTTCGCCTCCCGGCTGCGCACTGACCGAAGAGACGCCGACGCTCGGCCAATGACGGACCTCTGGCCCGGCGGGTTCGAAACCGGCTCAGCGGATCCGCGAGTACGCCGATAACGATGCGGTGACCGAGCTCGATACCGCGCTCGAACAGGCCCGGTGCGGCGACTCGCGGGGCTTCGACGTGCTGTTCCGGGCGTTCGGCGCGTCGGTCGTCGGCTACCTGCGCTCCCGCAGCGTCTCCGACCCGGACGGGGTCGCCAATGACGTCTTCCTGCGAGCCTTCCGCACGATCCACACCTTTCAGGGCGACGAGTCCCGGTTCCGTTCGTGGCTGTTCACGATCGCGCACAATGCCGCTATCGACGACGCCCGCCGCCGTCGGCGGCGCGTGCGCGAGACGCCGCTCGACGGGGTGCCCGAGCCGACGGGAGGGGACGCCGAGACAGACGGCCTGGAGCACGTGGGCAACGAGCGAGTCGCCGGCCTGCTGGCGACCCTTTCACCCGACCAGCGCGACGTCGTGGTCCTGCGGGTCGTGGCCGACCTGTCGGTCGAGGAGACGGCGGCGGTCGTCGGCAAGAGCTACGAGGCCGTGAAGGCCCTGCAGCGCCGGGGCCTGGCCTCCCTGCGGCGGGCGCTGTCCGACCACGAGGCAGTACCGCGATGAGCAAACGAGGCGTTCACACCCACGAGATGGGCCTACCCGACTTCGACGACCGCGCCGTAGAGGCGCTCCTGGCCGGCCACGGTCAGGCAGTCGACCCTGCCCTCGCCGCGGTACTCGGCGAGGTGCACACGTCGCTCGCCTCGGCACCGCCGGTGGTCGGCGCCGAACTCTCGGCACTGCTCGCAGGCACTATTCCTGCGTCATCCGCGTCCTCCCGGATCGGCCGAACGCTCGGGCACGTGCGGTCCGCGATCATCGGCAAGGTCGGCGCGGCTGCGGTGCTCGTCGCCGCGACCGGTGGCCTCGCCGTCGCCCACACCCTGCCCGCGCCGTTGCAGGACGCGTTCTCGCACATCGGTATCGGCGCACCCGCGCACCACGGCCACCACAGTTCGGGCGTGGCGGCCGCCGAGACGACGACCACCACCTTCGGATCCACCGCGACGACGGCTCCGCAGACCGCGAACGGGGACTCGACCGGCACGACCGTTCCAACCGACACCGCGACCACCCTGCCCGGCGACACGCAGGGCGGCCAGGTCGCGGGCTCGAACAGCGCTAGCGAGAACAACAACCGGAACCCCGTCGGCATTCACGCCGGCGACCACCACGGCACCGACCCAAGTGGCCGCGGCGACACGACGCCGACCACGACCGCGGGTGGCACGACGACGACCACGATCGCGGACTCCACAACGACGACCACGATCGCGGACTCCACAACGACGACCACGATCGCGGACTCCACAACGACGACCAGCG
>DATMUX010000489.1:0-2161 GCA_035563695.1 Acidimicrobiia bacterium | reverse complement strand
CAAGGCGTACGAACAGCAGGCAGGTTGGGATCCCCGAGCAGTCGGGAACAACGTGGTGATGTGGCTGCGCCCGCAACGCGTGCAAGCGTGGCGCGAATCCAACGAGATCGAAGGTCGGACGCTGATGCAAGCAGGCAACTGGTTGGCGTAAGGATCGCGACCCCGGACGCTGTCGCGTCGGGTGAGAGGAGCGGACGGTGGGCATCGCGTTTCGGGTGGATGAGCCCGGAGGCGTGAGTGTTTCGGTCTGGGCGGGCGAGGTCACGAGTAATCAGGCCCTGGCTCATGTCGCCGCGCTCGCGGCGGCGCCCGGTTGGGGTGCGGGCGGTCGCATTCTGACGGACCTCACCGCAGTGGCTTCGACCTCGCTTCCGGATCGCGAGCAGGTGTCTGAGCTGGCGCGTCGGTTCGTGGACCAGCTCGACGCCCGCACCCGCCCGGCGAAGTGGGCGGTCATCGCGAACGCCTCGTTCAATCGGGCCGCGCAGTTTGGTGAAGAGATCGGAGAGGAAGGGCGGAGACTGATCGTGTTCTTCGATCTTGCGTCCGCGTGCATCTGGTTGGGTGTCGATCTCGACACGATCCGACCCGTCATCGAACATGTTCGTGAGGAAGCGCGCTCGCAAGGACTTGAGGAGCGCGACTGACCGAACCGAGGCCCGAATCTGGCTGCAGTCGGAACCGTTCCTGCCGTTGTGATCTCCGCATCGGGCCTTAGTACCCTGCGCCCTCGTGGTGAACTCGTCGATGCAACAGGCGAAGCGCCGCATCGTCAGCAAGGAGGAGCGCCATGACCGATCACAACAAGCTCATGGTCGCGCTGATCGCGACCAATGACAGGCAGCACGAGTTCAGCGTTGCAGTTGGTGACATCGTCGCCATGCTCTACGAGCTCGGCGCCCAGTACCGCACGCAGGCACATCGACACTTCGTTCTCACGGCTGCGTCCTAGGCGATCTGCGGTTCCGTACCGGTCGACCGGTGCTATCGGACGCTCACGCCGCGAAGCCCTGATGCGGATCGCCCTACTGACCACGACGGCGCGGTCGGCTCCCGGCCGTCGACCGGACACCGAAGTCGGGGCCTTCGTCCCTGTTCGCCCGTCGCCGTTCGGTGGGACGCTCGGTCCAGGAGGCCGGTGCGATGATGCGATGGAACGGTGGATGGGGGCCGGGTGCGTGGATCGGCATGGGCCTGGTGATGCTCGCGTTCTGGACGCTCGTGATCGTGGCGATCGTGGCGCTGGTGCGCGGCGATGGCTGGCGGTCGGGGCGTCCGGAGCGAGGATCCGACGCGCTGCGCATACTCGACGAGCGATTGGCACGCGGCGAGATCGACGCCGATGAGTACCGGCAGCGCCGTGATCTGCTGCGTTCGGGCTGACCCGGATGCGTGCCCGGTGGATCGTGGTCGGCGCGGTTGCCGTCGTCGTGCTCGCGGCGGCGAGCACGTTGGCGATCGGGCTGTCGGTCGGTCGCACGCGGGCGGTGTGGCGCGCAACGTGTGCCGTCCCGGCCTTCGACGGCACCGTCGTCGAGGTCACGTTGTCGAACATGGGCGGACCGATGATGAACGGACCCATGATGGGCGGCGGTGCGGTGCAGGGCGGGATGATGCGGCTTCTGGCCGCTCCCGCGACGGTTCCGGCCGGTCGGGTGTCGTTCGTGGCGACGAACGTCGGCTCGATCGATCACGAACTGGTGATCCTGCCGGTGCCCGACGGTCAGATCGTCGGCACACGGCCGATCGGCGGCGACGGAACCATTGACGAGAGCGGCAGCCTCGGCGAGGCGTCCAACAGCTGCAGCGCCGGAACCGGCGACGGGATCGCTCCGGGCAGCTCCGGCTGGCTGACCGTCACGCTCGCTCGCGGACGCTACGAGCTGGTGTGCAACCTGCCCGGCCACTATGCGGCAGGAATGTACGCGCAACTCACCGTGCAATAGCGCAGCCGACGGATCCTGCGGTGCGTTAGTGCGTGTGTCCGGACCGGATCGTCCGCCATGCCTGCCAGGTGATGCGAAGGATCAGCGCGGTGATCACCAGGCCGACCACGGGGTCGGCGCGAGGGAGACCGATCGCCACGAGGACCGACGCGATCACGACGCCGAGCGAGACGTAACCGTCGACGCGGGCGTGATGACCGTCGGCGACGAGGGCG
>DATMUX010000488.1:0-2351 GCA_035563695.1 Acidimicrobiia bacterium | reverse complement strand
GGGCCACACCTCGAGGGTGCGGGGCCCGGTCGGGAGTCGCGGGATCGAGTCCCGCTCGGCATCAGCTCTCGCTCAGCGGACCTGTGCCCTCCCGTATGTCACTTCCTTCGGGTCGGCTCCACGCTCCGCTCCCCTGCGGTCGCTTCGCTGTCGCCTCGCTTCCTTCATCACCATCACCACTCTGATCGTCCCCCCGGCCCGAATTTCCAGCGTTTCTGCAGATCACCACCGGTAATGCGCGAACGCCTTGTTTGATTCCGCCATCTTCTGCAGGTCTTCCCGGCGCTTGATGGCGGCCCCGATGCCGTTGCTGGCGTCGAGCAGCTCGCCGGCGAGGCGCTCGGCCATCGTCTTCTCCCGGCGCTGGCGGGAGTACCCCACGATCCAGCGGATCGCCAGGGTGGTGGCCCGGCGGGGCCGCACCTCGACCGGCACCTGATAGGTCGCGCCGCCGACCCGGCGGCTCTTGACCTCGAGCTGCGGCCGGACGTTCTCCACCGCGCGCTTGAGCACGGCGACCGGGTCGCCCTGGGTCTTGCGGCCGACCTCGTCGAGCGCCTTGTAGACGATGTGCTCGGACGTCGAGCGCTTGCCCCGCAACAACACCTTGTTGACCAGCTGCGTGACGACCACCGAGCGGTAGATCGGGTCGGGCATGAGCTCGCGCCGGGGCGCCGGACCTTTGCGCGGCATCCCTCTAGGCCTCCCTCTTCGCGCCGTACCGGCTGCGGGCCTGCTTGCGGTTCGCGACGCCCGATGCGTCGAGCGCACCGCGGATGATCTTGTAGCGCACGCCCGGGAGGTCCTTCACCCGGCCGCCGCGCACGAGCACGATCGAGTGCTCCTGGAGGTTGTGGCCGATGCCGGGGATGTAGGCCGTAACCTCGATCCCGGACGTGAGCCGGACCCGAGCCACCTTGCGCAGCGCCGAGTTCGGCTTCTTCGGCGTGGTCGTGAACACGCGCGTGCACACGCCGCGGCGCTGGGGCGAGCCCTTCAGCGCGGGCGTCTTGGTCTTGTCGGCCTTCGATTCCCGTCCCTTGCGGACGAGCTGGGCGATCGTGGGCACGCGTGATCCCTCTGCAAAGCTGGCGAATCGGTCGGCTCCGCAGGCGCGCACGAGCGGCCGGAGCCGACCGGTCAGCGTAGCAGGCCGGTCGTGCGGGCCAAAGTCGCCGGACGCCTACACGATGCCGCGGCGGTGCGCGACGGCGACCGCCTCCGTGCGGCTCCCGACCTGCAGCTTCTCGAGGATGTGCGACACGTGCGCGCGTGCAGTCCGGCGGCTCACGCACAGGGCGTCGGCGATCTCCGGATTCGAGCGGCCCTCGGCGACCAGACGCAGCACCTCGAGCTCGCGCACCGAGAGCGCCTCGTCGCCGTCGACCGTGGTCCGGCCCGGCCCCATCCGGAGCTGCGCGGCGCGCGCCGTCGAGTCGATCACCGCCACGATTCCGCCGTAGCCGCAATCGCCCGCCCGCCGGCGGGCGTCGCCGAGAATCCGCGTCGCTCGCGGCCGGTCACCGGCGTCGACGAGTGCCGCCCCCTCCCTCCACCGGAAGTAGAGCTCGTGGTACGGGATGGAGACGGTCGCGAACGCGCGCGCCGCCTCGCCGGCGCGTGCCGCCGGATCCTCGCCTGTGATGCGGCCCAGCTCCGCGGCGATCCCGGCCGTGAACGCGTCGGCCAGCGGGAATGGCGCGTCCCGCCCCGCACGGATCCGCGCCCACGAATCGGCGATCGCGAGTGCGCGCTCGAGCGCCTCGACGCGCGGCAGGTCGACGTCGACCCCCGGCGGTCCCGCCGCCGCGGCGTCGGCCTCGATGCGCATGCCCGCCAGCGCGAGCCATCCGTGCCAGTACGCCTCGATGCGCCCGTCGAGCAGCCGCAGCGCGTCGACGACGACGGCGCGGGCCGGCACGAGCTCCCCGCGCCAGGCCAGGGCCGAAGCCCGTAGCACGGAGCGCTCGGTGCAGCGCGCCGCGTCGGTCCCGCCCCCGGCCTCCGGTGCCCGCACCTCGACGAGCGCGCCGTCGTAGTCACCGGCGTGCAGCGCGATCAACGCCCGGGCACATTCGAGAACACCACGGCCGATGCCATCGATGGTCGCCGTATCGAACGAGTCGAGCGCGGCCCGCGCCTCGTCGAGACGCCCGAGCGCGCAGAGGTCGACCGAACGCAAGGTCCGCGCCGCCACGATCATGCGCACCGTTCCGTGCTCTCGCACGAGTTGCTCGACCTCGTCGAGAACGCGCTGGCACGACTCGTGGTCGGGATACGACGAGAGCACCGACGCCCGGTTGTACGTCACGACCGTCAGGCGTGCCCATAGCTCGTGAGCGCGGGCGATC
>DATMUX010000487.1:0-15863 GCA_035563695.1 Acidimicrobiia bacterium | reverse complement strand
CGGACCGCGGAGGCGCTGCGGAGTGTCGAGCCCGATCTCGTGCACCTGCACGAACCCGCGGTGCCCGGCCCGTGCCTCACCGCGCTCATCGGCTTCAACGGCCCGATCGTCGCGACGTATCACGCTTCGGGTGATCTCGCGCATATGTGGACCCGGCCGGCGGTGCGCTCACTGATGCAACGCGTGACGTTCCGAGTTGCCGTGTCGGAGTCGGCACGCGAGACCGCGCGCGCGAACTGGAACGGCGACGAATACATCGTGTTGTGGAACGGCATCGAGATCGACCGGATCGCCTCGGCCGCGCCCGCGCCGGCGGTGCTGCCCGCCGTGCTGTTCCTCGGCCGGCACGAGCCGCGCAAAGGGCTCGCGGTCCTCCTCGACGCGTGGAAGGGCATCGACCGCGACGCAGAGCTGTGGGTGCTCGGCGGGGGGCCGCAGACCGAGGAGCTCCGGGCGTTGCGCGTCCCCGGGGTGCAATGGCTGGGGACCGTCGCCGACGGCGAGCGCAACGCCCGGTTGCGGGGCGCGTCGGTGTTCTGCGCGCCGTCGCTGGGCGGCGAGTCGTTCGGTGTCGTGCTGCTCGAATCCATGGCCGCCGGGACACCGATCGTGGCGTCCGCGATCGACGGCTATCAGAACGTGGCCCGCGCCGCGCTCGACGCCGTGCTGGTGCCGCCCGGCGACGCGATCGCACTGCGCGCCGCGCTGCAGCAGGTGCTCGACGACGAGACGCTCCGGTCCCGGCTCGTCGCGTCGGGTCGCGGTCGCGCGGCCGAGTTCTCGATGCAGCGCCTCGCACAGCGCTACCTCGAGCTCTACGAACGTTCCCTCGTGAAAGCCTGAAGGCCCGCGGTGAGCGCGCTCGACCCGACGGTCGATGCCTTCGCGATCGCGATCGCATCGGCGGTGCGCGAAGCCGTCGCGCCCGCGCTGGGCGACCCCGGCGCGCGGGTGGGCGTCGGCACCGCTCCCGGCGGCGACGTGACGATGGCGATCGACGAGATCGCCGAACACGTCGTGGAGCGCATGTGCGGGGACGCCGGCGACATCGCGTTTTACTCGGAGGATCGCGGGTACGTCGAGATCGGGCGGCCGCGCGCGGTCCTCGTGGTCGATCCGATCGACGGCACGCGCCCGGCGGCGGCCGGGCTCGAGTCGTGCTGCGTGTCGGTTGCGGTCGTGCCTCCGTCACGTGACGCAATGCTGGGCGACGTGCAACTCGGCATCGTCCACGAGATCAAATCGGGTCATCGATTCATCGCTCGGCGGGGCCGGGGCGTCGAGGCCGACGTACCGGTGCGGTTGTCGGCGAACGTCGACCTGGGTGCATTGTTCTGGACCGCGGGTCTCCGGGGCCGTCCGGCCCTGCCCATGACCGTGCTGCTCGAAGAGCTCATCGACGGGTCGGGGATGCGGGGCAGCTACTTCGACCTCGGCTCGGCCACCTTCGACATGACCCGCATCGTCACCGGACAGCTCGACGCCTACGTCGACGTCGGGCGGCACGTCGTCGACGTGCACCCCGCCCTCGAGCGCGCTTTTCGGGCCGTGGGCGACGGCGCGGTCTGCACCAACTTCCCCTACGACGTCGCCGCGGCGGCGCTGATCGTCGAGGAGGCGGGAGGCGTCGTGACCCGGCCGGACGGCTCGTCGATCGCCGGGCACCCGGCCGTCGGGTCGGGAGACGGGTACGGGATCGCCGTGCTCGCGAGCGCTTCACGGCCGCTGCACGACCGGCTCCTCGAGGCCGTGACGCGGGGGATGACCCGGCTCTCGGAGTGGCTCGCGCGTCCCGAGGTGGGGTAGCCCCGCCGGGTCGGCGCGGTCCGTACAATACGCGCATGCCTGCGGGAGGTCGCTCGTGACTCTTGTCCTCATCCTCGTGATCGTGATCATCGTCGCGGTGGTCCTCTTGTTCGTCGCGTCGTACAACGGCGTGGTCAAGCTCCGCAACCGGGTCGACTCCGCGTGGTCGCAGATCGGGGTGCAGCTCGAGCGGCGGCACGATCTGATTCCCAACCTCGTCGAGACCGTGAAGGGGTACGCCGCGCACGAGCGCGACACGCTCGAGGCGGTCGTGCAGGCGCGCAACGGAGCGATCCAGGCGCAGTCGACGGGTCCCGCGCAGCAGGCGCAGGCCGAGAACGTGCTCACCGGTGCGTTGCGCCAGCTGTTCGCGCTCTCCGAGAACTACCCCGACCTCAAGGCCAACCAGAACTTCTTGAACCTGCAAGAGGAGCTGACGTCGACCGAGGACCGGATCTCCTACGCGCGGCAGTTCTACAACGACAGCGTGCAGAAGTACAACACGAAGATCCAGACGTTCCCGACGAACACGATCGCGGGAATGTTCAACTTCCGGCCGCGCGATTTCTTCGAGGCGGAGCAGGGTGCAACCGAGGTGCCCAAGGTTCAGTTCTGATCACGCGCGTCTCGCGCTGAGCAGCCGTCTCGAGGTCGTTGGGTGTACGAACAGATCAGCGCGAACAAACGCAAGACCATATTTCTGATCCTGGGCTTCGTGCTCTTGTTGACGGCCGTGGGTTTCGCCTTCAACTTCTTCCTGCAGGGCGGGGTCGTCGGCTTCGTGATCGTCGCCGTCATCGTGATCGTGTCGTCGTTCGTCTCGTACTTCAACAGCGACAAGGTCGCGCTCGCGATGGCACATGCCCAGCCCGCCGATCCCGTGCAGTACGCGCGGTTCCACAACCTCGTCGAGGGCCTGTGCATCGCGAGCGGCCTGCCCAAGCCGCGGCTCTACGTCGTCGACGATCCGGCGCCGAATGCGTTCTCGACGGGACGTAACCCGAAGCACGCGGCGGTCGCGGCTACCACGGGCCTGCTCGACAAGATGAACCGCGTCGAGCTGGAAGGGGTGCTCGCGCACGAGCTGAGCCACATCCGCAACTACGACGTCTTGGTCATGACCCTCGCGGTGACGATGGTGGGGATGATCGCGTTGCTCTCCGACTTCTTCTTGCGTTTCGGATGGTTCATGGGCGGTGGCCGGCGGAACGAGGAGGACGGCGGCGGGCTCGTGGGCCTGGCGATGGCCGTCATCGGCCTCGTGCTGTTGATCTTCGCGCCGATCATCGCGTCCCTGATGCAGTTCGCGGTCAGCCGCCGGCGCGAGTACCTCGCCGACGCATCCGGCGTGCAGATGACGCGGTACCCGCCGGGTTTGATCTCGGCGTTGAAGAAGCTCGAGGACGACCACACCGTGACGCACTTCGCGTCGAAGGCGACGGCGCACCTCTGGATCGAAGAGCCCCTCGACAAGGAGTCGAACCGGCGATCGAGCAAGCTGAACCACCTGTTCGACACGCATCCCCCGATCGAGGATCGCATCCACGCCCTCGAGCAGATGTGATGCTTACCTAGGACCATGAAGCAACGAGCAATCGCGCTCGGTGCGCTCCTCGTCGCCATCGTGATCGGGGTCGTGTTCCTCGTCGTGCGCGGCGGTGGCAGCAAGCAAGTGAGCGTGTCGAAGCCGAAGACGGCCACCACGACGACGCGCCCGGCACCGCCGCCGGTCGCGCCGCTCACGGGCCTCGCCGATCCGGGTGGCGCATCGCGGAAGCGCTGCGCCGTGACCGTGAAGATCGACAACACCCAGGCCGGCCATCCGAAGTACGGCATCGAGCAGGCCGACGTCGTGTACGAGGAGGTCGTCGAGGGTGGCATCACCCGCCTCGCCGCGATCTTCAACTCGCAGGCACCGGATCGGGTCGGTCCGGTGCGATCGGTGCGCAAGACCGACCAGAGCATCGTGTGGCCGATTCGAGGGGTCTTCGTGTACTCGGGAGGGGCGCCGTACGCGATCGCGTCGATCAGCACCGCGCCCGTCGTGCAGCTCGACGAGACGCGGGCCGGGTCGATGATGTTCCGCGACCACTCGCGGTACGCGCCATGGAACCTGTACGCGCACGTCGACCAGATGTACGCGCAGTGCAAGGATCCGGCGCCGCCTCCGCTGTTCACGTACCGCGCCGCCGCGGCTCCGGTGGCCGGGAGCCCCGCGGCAAGTGTGCGCGTCGGCTTCCTCGGCCAGTACGCAGTGACGTGGAACTGGGATCCGGCGAGCGGTACATGGAAGCGGTTCATCTTCGGCGCGCCGGAGATCTCGGCCGCGGGCACGCAGCTCGCGCCCAAGAACGTCGTGGTGATGGTGGTGCCGTACGTGGGCGGCGACCCGAACCACGCCAACCTCGGCGCCGAAGCGGAGCTGACGGGGACCGGGACCGCGTACGTGTTCACGGCCGGGCAGGTCGTCAAGGGGACGTGGTCGCGCCCCGACAAGTCGCAGCCGGCGCAGCTGCTCGATGCCGCCGGCGCGCCGATCCGGCTCACGCCCGGCCCGACGTGGGTCGAGCTCCCAGACGTGGGGTATCCGGTCTCGATCACCCCCTGACGCAGTCGAGCCCCGTCGACCGTCGCCCGCGCTTGCCGGTGGTGGTCACGATTTCGGCCGTATACGGCCGAAATCGTGACCACGGGGGTCGGTAGACTCCGTTGCATGACCGAGGAGCGCAGTACCGGGACCGCACGCGTCAAGCGAGGGCTCGCGGAGATGCTCAAGGGCGGCGTGATCATGGACGTCGTCACGCCCGACCAGGCCAAGATCGCCGAGGACGCCGGCGCCGTCGCGGTGATGGCGCTCGAGCGCGTCCCGGCCGACATCCGGCGCGACGGCGGCGTCGCGCGCATGAGCGATCCGTCGATGATCGAGGGCATCCAGAAGGCCGTCACCGTCCCCGTCATGGCGAAATGCCGGATCGGGCACTTCGCCGAGGCGCAGGTCCTGCAGGCGCTCGGAGTCGACTACGTCGACGAGTCGGAGGTGCTGACCCCGGCCGACGAGGCGTACCACGTCGACAAGTGGGCGTTCACGGTGCCCTTCGTGTGCGGCGCGACGAACCTCGGCGAGGCGCTGCGGCGCATCGGCGAGGGCGCATGCATGATCCGCAGCAAGGGCGAGGCCGGCACCGGCAACATCATCGAGGCCGTCCGCCACCTGCGTTCGATCCTCGGCGACATCGAGAAGCTGAAGGTTGCCCGCCCCGAGGAACGCTTCGGGTGGGCCAAGGAGCTGCGCGCGCCGGTCGATCTCGTCGACGAGGTCGCCGAGCGCGGCGAGCTGCCGGTGCCGCTCTTCTGTGCGGGCGGCATCGCGACCCCCGCCGACGCGGCGCTCGTGATGCAGCTCGGCGCGCAAGCCGTCTTCGTCGGCAGCGGCATCTTCAAGTCGAGCGAGCCGGCGAAACGCGCCCGCGCCATCGTCGAGGCGACGACGCACTTCACGGACGCCGACATCGTCGCGAAGGTGTCGCGTGGCCTGGGCGAGGCGATGCGCGGCGAGGAGATCGACACGCTCGACGTGAAGCTCGCCGAGCGCGGGTGGTGACGCTCCCCGTGAGGCCCCCAGGCCATGAAGATCGGGGTACTCGCGCTGCAGGGCGCGTTCCGCGAGCACGCGGAGGCGCTGGGCGCGCTCGGCGCCGACGTCGCGCTCGTCAAGCGACCTGAGCATCTCGCGGGCGTCGACGCGATCGTCCTGCCCGGGGGCGAGTCGACGACGATCGACAAGCTGCTCGACTCGTCCGAGCTGCGCGCGCCGCTCACCGAGCGGCTCCGCGACGGCCTGCCCGCACTCGCGACGTGCGCCGGGCTGATCGTGTGCGCCGCCGAGATCGTCGACGGCCGCCCCGATCAGCGGCCGCTGCAGGTCGTCGACGTCGTCGTGCGGCGCAACGGCTACGGGCGCCAGCGCGAGTCGTTCGAGGTGCCGCTCGACGTCGACGGTCTCGCGGGCGGCCCGTTCACCGGAGTGTTCATCCGCGCGCCCGTGGTCGAACGTACCGGTGGCGGCGTCGAGGTGCTGGCGACCTACGACGGCTGCGCGGTGCTCGGTCGCCGGCACGCGTTCTGGTTCGCAACGTTCCATCCCGAGCTGGCGGGCGACCTTCGCCTGCACCAGCGCTTTCTCGCCGAGGTGGTGGGCTGATGTCGGGTCACTCGAAATGGCATTCGATCAAGCACAAGAAGGGCGCGGCCGACAAGGCACGCGGAAAGTTGTTCGCGGTGTTGATCCGCCAGATCGAGGTCGCGGCGCGGGCCGGTGGCGGTGATCCGGAGTCGAACGCCACGCTGCGCACGATGATCCAAAAGGCGCGCGACAACTCGGTGCCGATGGACACGATCCAGCGCGCGATCAAGCGCGGCACCGGCGAGGAGGAAGGTGTCACGTACGAGTCCGTGACCTACGAGGGTTACGCGCCCGGCGGCGTCGCGGTCATCGTGCAGGCGCTCACCGACAACCGCAACCGCACGTCGGCCGAGGTCAAGAACATCTTCAGCCGCAACGGCGGCTCGTTCGCCGAGCCGGGCGCGGTGTCGTGGCAGTTCGAGCGTAAGGGGATCGTCAACGTCGACAAGGCGGTCGACGAAGACGAGCTCATGCTGGTGGCGGCCGACGCGGGAGCCGACGACGTCGCCGACGGCGGTGATGCGTGGCAGGTCACCACGCCGCCGACCGAGCTGCACGCCGCGCGCACCGCGATCGAGGAGGCGGGGTACAAGGTCGCATCCTCGGATCTCACGCTGATCCCGACGACGACCGTCGAGCTCTCGGAGGAGAGCCAGGCCAAGACCGTGCTCCGGCTGATGGACGCGCTCGAGGACCACGACGACGTCGAGGCGGTGTACGCGAACTTCGACATTCCCGACGCGGTCCTGGAGGCCGTGACGGCGTGAGCGTCTAAGGTTCCGGGTCATGGTCGATGTAGGACAGCCTGCTCCGGACTTCACCCTCCCGGGAGTCCACGAGGGCGTGCGGCGCGACTACACGCTGTCGGAGCTCCGGGGGAGCGTGGTCGTGATCGCGTTCTATCCCGGCGACGACACACCCGGCTGAAACCGTCAATTCTCCTCGTACCGTGACGACCAGTCGCGGTTCGAGGCGGCCGGCGCGGTCGTGCTCGGCATCTCACCGCAGGATCTCGATTCCCACGAGCGCTGGGCCCAGAAGCTCGGCATCCCGTACGCGTTGCTCGCCGACGTCGACAAGAAGGTGATCGACCTGTACGGCGTGCGCGGCGTCGCGTTCATCCCGGTGAAGCGCTCGGTGTTCGTGGTCGACAAGGAAGGGGTCGTGCGGTTCGCGAACCGCAAGGCGCTCGGCGCGACGTTCGTGAAGGCCGACACGCTCGTGCCGATCATCGAGAAGCTGTGACCTGCGCCGCCAACCCGCCGGCGGGCTAGTCTCCCGGCCCATGCGGATCGGAATCACCGTGAACGGGTCGGCGCAGGAGCACGACGTCGAGCCGCGCACGCTGCTCGTGCAGTACCTGCGTGAGCCCTGTGGCCTCACCGGCACCAAGATCGGCTGCGACACGTCGAGCTGCGGCGCGTGCACCGTGCTCGTCGACGGCGAGTCCGTGAAGTCGTGCACGATGCTCGCGGCGCAGGCCGACGGCGCGACCGTCACGACGATCGAGGGACTCGCGCAGGGCGACATCTGGCATCCCGTCCAGACGGCGTTCCACGAGAACCACGGGCTGCAGTGCGGCTACTGCACCGCGGGCATGGTGCTCGCGGCGGTGTCGTTGCTCGACGAGATCCCGAACCCGACGGAGCGCGACGTGCGGCTGGGGCTCGAGGGCAACCTCTGCCGCTGCACGGGCTACCACAACATCGTGAAATCGGTGCTCGCGGCCGCGCAGAAGATGCAGGAGACGAAGTGATCCCGGCCGCGTTCGACTACGTGCGGGCCGGTTCCGTGGCGGAGGCGGTCTCACTCATCGCCGAACACGGCGAGGACGCGAAGTTCCTCGCGGGCGGCATGTCGCTGCTGCCGCTGATGAAGCTGCGCCTGGCGACGCCGTCGGTGCTCGTCGACGTGGGGCGGGTACGCGACCTCTCGTACGTGCGCGATGCGGGCGACCACGTCGCGATCGGCGCGCTCACGCGTCACCGCGATCTCGAGACGAGCGACCTTCTCGCGAAGGAATGCGGTGTAGTGCGCGCCGTGGCCGCGCAGGTCGGCGACAACCAAGTACGGCACCGGGGCACGATCGGCGGCTCCGTCGCGCACGGCGATCCCGCTTCCGATCTCCCGGCTGCGTTGCTCGCGCTCGACGCGGCGTTCGTCGTGCAGGGGGCGAACGGCGAGCGCCGGGTGGCGGCCGGCGACTTCTTCCGTGGGTTCCTCGAGACCGCGCTCGAGCCCGACGAGCTGCTCACCGAGATCCAGGTGCCGAAGACGGGCGCGACCGGATTCGCGTACGAGAAGTTCAACCGGCGCGCACAGGACTGGGCGATCGTGGGCGCGGTCGCGGCGCGGGTGAACGGAGGGACGCACGTCGCGCTCGTCAACATGGGCGCCACACCCGTGCGCGCGACCGCCGTCGAGACCGCGCTCGGCCAGGGTGCATCCGCGGCCGACGCCGCGCGCGAGGCCGCGGCCGGCACCGAGCCGCCGGCCGATCTGAACGCATCACCCGAGTACCGCGCGCACCTCGCGCAGGTGCTGGTGCGGCGCGCGCTCGAAGCGATCTGAGGTCGAGTCCGCGCGGTGATCGCAGCCGTCGTACTGGCCGCGGGGCGCGGGGTGCGCTTCGGCGGCGATGTTCCGAAGGGGCTGCTCGAGCTGGGCGGCCGGCCGCTCGTCGCGTACGCGCTCGATGCGGCGCGGGGGAGCGGCTGCGAGCCCGTGCTCCTCGTTGTCAGCGACGATCGGGTCGCGAATCGGGTCCGGACGCCGGGCGCACTCGACACCGAGGCGTTCGAAGTCGTCCGCAACGACGCACCCGAACGGGGGATCGCGTCCAGCCTGCAGTGTGCGCTCCGGACGCTCGAGCCCCGCTCGCAGGTGACGGCGGCCGTCGTCGGCCTGGCCGACCAGCCCCTCGTCGGCGCCGGCGCCTACCGGCGGGTTGCCGGCGCGTTCGGCGCGGGCGCGCGCCTCGCCTACGCGACCTACGGCGGTGAACGCGGGAACCCGGTCCTCGTCGGGCGTGAGCACTGGCGCGAAGCGCTCGCGCTCGACGGCGACGAGGGCGCCCGGGTGCTCTTCCGCAGACACGGCGGAGTCGCGGTACCGTGCGACGGCACGGGGAGCCCCGACGACGTCGACACCCCCGACGATCTCGCGAACCTGGAGACCCGATGGAGATCACAGACAGCTTCCGAGTGAGCACCCCGATCGACGACACGTGGAAGGTGTTGCTCGACATCGAGAGCCTCGCGCCGTGCCTTCCGGGCGCGCAGCTGCAAGAGGTCGAGGGTGAGGAGTACCGCGGGATCGTAAAGGTGAAGGTCGGGCCGATCACCGCGCAGTACAAGGGCGCGGCGAAGCTCGCCGAGGTCGACGAAGCGGGCCGGCGCATCGTGATCGACGCGTCGGGCCGCGACACGCGCGGGCAGGGCAACGCCAAGGCCACGATCGTCGTGACGATGAAGCCCGAGGGCGCGGGCACGGCGGTCGACGTCGTGACGGATCTCGCGATCACCGGCAAGGTCGCCCAGTTCGGGCGGGGTGTGCTCGCCGACGTGTCGTCGAAGCTGATGGGGCAGTTCGTCGAGAACCTCGAACGCGATGTGCTCGGCGCGGGCGGGGGCGACACCTCGCACGCGGGCGGCCCCTACGAGCAGGCGATCGAGTCGGCGATCCACCCGCAGCACGAGCCGCAGGTCCAGCCGTCGGGCCCGCGGCGCATCGAGTCGGCCGAGGTCGAGCCCGTCGACCTGTTCGAGGTCGCGGGCGGGTCGCTGGCGAAGCGCCTCGTGCCGATCGCGCTCGGTGCGCTCGCGCTGTTCGTGGTGTGGCGCATCCTCCGCCGCCGCCGCTGAAGCCGCTAGGGTCGAACTCGTGTTCGACCCGTCCGGGCCCGTGCTCGGCATCGATCCCGGCGTCTCGCGTTGCGGTTATGGCGCCGTCGACCGGTCCGAAGGCCGTCTGATCGCGCGCGCGTGCGGGGTGATCCGCACCGCGGCGGCCGATCCGCTGCCCGAGCGCCTGCGCGCGCTGCACGACGAGCTGGCCGCGCTCGTCGAGCAGGTGTGCCCCTCGGCGCTCGCGGTCGAGCGCGTGCTGTTCCAGGCCAACGCGCGCACCGCGATGTCGGTCGGCCAGGCCAGCGGCCTCGCTCTCGTCGTCGCGGCGCGGGCCGGCGTCCCCGTCGCGCAGTACAGCCCGAACGAGGTGAAGCTGGCGGTGACGGGCGACGGCCGCGCCGACAAGAGCGCGGTGCAAGCGATGATCACACGCCTGCTCGGGTTGCGCGCGGTGCCCAAGCCGCCCGACGCCGCCGATGCGCTCGCGCTCGCGTGCTGCCACATCGGCCGCGCGCGCGTCCTCGCGAGGATGCCGTCGTGATCGGTTCGCTGCGCGGGAACGTGATCGAGCGCACCGCTCAGGGCGAGGTGCTCGTCGACGTCGGCGGTGTCGGATACCGCGTGTACGTGCCGCTCAGCACCGTGCCCGACCTGGAGCCGGGCGCCGGCACCTTCTTGTTCACGCACACGCACGTGCGCGACGACGCGATGATCCTCTACGCGTTCTCGACCCGCGACGAGCGCGACACGTTCGAGGCGTTGATCGCGGCGACGGGCGTCGGCCCGAAGCTCGCGCTCGCGATCTTGTCGGTGCACCCGCCCGCGAGCCTGCGCCGCTGCCTCGCCGACGACGATCTCGACGCCCTGGTGATCGTGCCCGGCGTCGGCAAGCGGACGGCGCAACGCCTGCTGATCGAGTTGAAGTCCCGGCTCGACGTCCCCGACCTCGACCTCACGGCCGTGCCCGGTACGCCGTCGGCGAACGCGCGCGCCGAGGTGCGCGACGCGCTCACGAATCTCGGCTACTCGGTGGAGGAGGTGCGCGAGGTGCTCGCGCAGCTCCCCGACGACGGAACGGTCGAGGACCTTCTGCGCGACGCGCTGCGCCTGCTCGCGGGAGGGCGGTGACCGGTGCGCGACGAGTTGCTGAGTCCCACCGCGGACCCGGTCGAGGTCATCGAGGAGACGACCCTGCGGCCGCGGCACCTCGACGAGTTCGTCGGCCAGCCCCGCCTGCGCGAGCACCTCGAGATCATGCTCACCGCGGCCCGCAATCGCGGGCAGGCCGTCGACCACGTGCTGTTGGCCGGGCCACCCGGCCTCGGCAAGACGAGCCTCGCAGGCATCATCGCCAACGAGATGGGCGCACGGATCACGCCGACGAGCGGCCCCGCACTCGAACGCGCCGGCGATCTCGCCGCCATCCTCACGAACCTCGACGACGGCGACGTGCTGTTCATCGACGAGATCCACCGGTTGCCGCGCGTCGTCGAGGAGGGCATGTACCTGGCGATGGAAGACTTCCGCTTCGACGTCGTGATCGGCAAGGGCCCGAGCGCGCGCACCATCCGGCTCGATCTTCCGCGGTTCACGCTCGTGGGCGCCACGACCCGCACGGGGCTCATCACCGGTCCGCTGCGTGATCGCTTCGGCTTCGTCGCTCGCCTCGACTACTACGACGACGGCGATCTCGCCGCGATCCTGCGCCGGGCCGCGACGATTCTCGGCGTCGAGCTCGAGCCCGACGGCGCCGGCGAGATCGCGCGACGCTCGCGCGGCACGCCGCGCATCGCCAACCGGCTGCTGAAGCGCGTGCGCGATTACGCCGAGGTCCGCGCCGACGGCCGCGTCACCGCGGCGACGGCGCGTGCGGCCCTCACGCTGTTCGAGGTCGACGAGCTCGGACTCGACAAGGTCGACCGGGCGATCCTCGACGCGTTGTGCCGCACGTTTGCCGGGCGCGCCGTCGGGCTGGGCACGCTCGCGGTCGCGGTCGGCGAAGCGCCCGAAACGGTCGAGGACGTGTACGAGCCCTTCTTGATGCAGTGCGGGCTTCTCGAGCGCACGCCCCGCGGCCGGGTGGCCACGCCGGCCGCGTTCGAGCACGCCGGGTTGCACGCGCCCGAGCGCGCGGGCGAGGCTCCGGAACTGTTCTGAGCGCGCCCGCGGAAGGAGTGCAGGATGACACTCGTCGACTACGAAGTGCGTGACCGCATCGCGCACGTCACGATCAGCAACGGCAAGGCGAACGCGCTGTCGCCCGACGTTCTCACCGAGCTCGGCGCCGCGCTGACCCGCGCCGAGGACGCGGGTGAGGCCGCGGTCGGCGCGATAATCCTGACCGCGACGCCGGGCATGTTCTCGGGTGGCTTCGATCTGCAGATCATGAAGTCGGGGCCGGATGCGGCGGGCCGGCTCGCCACCGACGGCGGCGAGCTGTTCAGCCGCATGTACGGCTCACCGATCCCGATCGTGGCTGCGTGCACGGGCCACGCGATCGCCGCGGGCGCGCTCGTCCTGCTCGCGGCCGACGCGCGCGTCGGCGCCCGCGGCGAGTTCCGCATCGGGCTCATCGAGACGCAGATCGGCATGGTCCTGCCGCGCTGGGCGGTCGAGCTCTCGCAGGAGCGGCTGTCGAAGCGGCACTTCCAGCACGCGACGGTCGGCGCGCGCATCTACGACCCCGACGGCGCCCGCGACGCCGGGTTCCTCGACGTGGTGGTGCCTCCCGACGACGTCGCGCCGACCGCGCTGACCGAGGCCCGGTACTGGGCCGAGCTGCCGCGTGCCGCCTATCGCGGCCAGGTCCGCATGAACCGGGGTGAGCGCCTCGCGCGACTCTCCGAGGCCATCGCCGCGGACCGCGGTCGGGGCTTCGACGTCCCCGGCCGCTGACCGGGGACCTCGCAGGCCCGGTGCTAGCGTCACAGTCCGTTTGCCCGTCGCGGACGCCCGGGTCGCCCGTCGCAGAGGTAGGTCAGTGCAGTACCTGTTCGTGTGGTTGGTCCTCGTCATCGGGGCCTTCTACCTGCTGTTGTGGCGGCCTCAACAGCGCCGCATGGCCGCGGTCCGCCGGTTGCAGTCCGAGCTGCACGAGGGCGACGAAGTCCTCACGACGAGCGGGATCTACGGCCGGATCACGAAACTGGGCGACGACGACGCCGATCTGGAGATTGCCCCGGGCACGGTGATCCACGTCGCCCGAGGTGCGATCGGCCGGCGCCTCGGGCCGGACCGACCGCCGGGCGCGGGTGACGCGCACGACGACGAGACAGGGGCCGGCTGAGCCGTGCGGCGCAAAGTCATCTTGTTGACGACGACCGTCGTGGTCATCGTCGGATGGTTCGCCTGGACCGTGTTCGCGACCAACGAGCGGCCCGCGCTCGGACTCGACCTGCAGGGCGGCGTCTCGATCGTGCTCTCGCCCGTGAAGGGCTCCGACCTGTCGACGCTCGACACCGCGGTCTCGGTCATTCGCAGCCGCGCGAACGCGTGCGCCGGCGTCAGCGAGCCCGACGTGACCCGCGAGGGCAACACGGTCGTGATCGACATGCCCGGCGCGAAGAACGCGGAGAACTGTCAAGCGGTGCTGAGCGAGACCGCCGAGCTGCAGTTCCGTCCTGTGCAGGGCCAGCTGCCATACAGCTCCAGCGCGTCGACCGGCTCGACCACCACGACGGTGAAGGGCGGCTCGACCACCACGACCGTGAAGGGCGGAACGACCACGACGGTGAAGGGCGCCACGACGACGACCGCGCCCGCGAGCGTCGGCCCGAGCACCACGACCGGGCACGCGTTGGGCCAGCGGGCGATCGACGCGGTACCGATCGCGGCGCGGCGGCCGGAGGCACCGGCGACGACCGTTGCGCCGACCACGGTGAAGGGTGCGACGACGCCGACCACGGCGAAGCACGCGACCACGCCGACGTCCGCGCCGTCGACCGCGACCGCGCCGCAGTCCTGTCAGGACGGCAAGCTCGTCACGCCGCCCGAGCAGAACGTCCCCACCAAGCCGGTCATCCTCCCGAACCGGGAGAAGACGATCTGCTACGCGCTCGGCCCGTCGGTGCTGAGCGGCAAGGCGGTCGGCTCGGCGCAGGCGATCGTCGACCAGAACGGTGCGTGGATCGTCAACGTGCACTTCAAGAACGACGACTTCGTCAACAAGGTCGCCAAGCCCTTCGTGAACCAGCAGGTCGCGATCGTCCTCGACCAGCAGGTCATCTCCGCGCCGACGATCAACCCCAACATCACCGGCCGCGATGTGACGATCAGCGGCAACTTCGGCGACAAGAGCTCGCACGACCTCGCGCTCGTGCTCCGCTACGGGTCGCTGCCGGTGCAGTTCACGACGCAGACCGCCTCGACGATCTCACCCACGCTCGGCAAGGACCAGCTGCGCGCGGGCATCATCGCGGGCATCATCGGCCTCGTGCTCGTCGCGCTCTACATGATCTTCTTCTATCGAATACTCGGGCTCGTCGTGTGGCTCGGCATCGGCCTCACGGGGCTGACCTTCTTCTCGCTCGTCTCCTGGCTGTCCGCGCATCGCGGGCTCACGCTCACCCTCGCGGGCGTGACAGGCATCATCGTTTCGGTCGGCGTCACCGTCGACTCCTACGTCGTGTACTTCGAACGCTTGAAGGACGAGGTGCGAACCGGCAAGACGGTCCGGTCGTCGACCGATCCCGGGTTCCGGCGCGCGTACCGTACGATCTGGGCCGCCGACCTCGTGTCGCTCATCGGCGCGGTCGTGCTGTACGTGCTCGCCGCCGGGTCGGTGCGGGGCTTCGCGTACTTCCTCGGCTTGTCCACCGCGCTCGATCTCGTCCTGGCCTATTGCTTCATGTGGCCGCTGGTCGCGATCCTGGCGCGGCGCCCACCCTTGGTGCGCCTGCCCACAGTGGGCATCGGTGCCGGCCTCGACGTGCCGGAGGTGCGCGCATGACCACCACCGAGCAGGCGCCGCCGCCCGCGCCCGTCGCCGACATCCCCGGCGTCACCCGCCGGCACCGGATCTCCGACCTCTACCACGAGCGAACGAACTTCCAGTTCATCAAACACAGCCGGCGCTGGTTGATCCTCTCCAGCACCCTGGTCGTACTGAGCCTGGCGCTGTTCGCCGTCCGCGGATTGAACCTGGGCATCGACTTCGAAGGCGGCACCTCGTGGCAGGTGCAGATGCAGGGCGGCAAGTCGCCGAGCGTCGGCGACGTGCGCGACCTCCTGCGCCCGCTCGGGTTCAGCGACGCGACCGTCAGCGTGCTGACGCAGCGCAGCGGGGCGCCGATCGTCAAGGTGCAGGCGCGCGTCACGAAGGACCCGGTGGTCGACGCCCGCGACGCGCTCGCGTCGTACGCCAAGACGAACGCAGCCGACGTGCAGTTCCAGCAGATCGGAAACGGCGGCACGTTCACGTTCACCGCGGGCAAGGGCGTGACTCCGACGAGCGACGGGGTCACGTCGGCCCTGAAGAACACGAGCATCCAGAACCCGACGGTGAAGGTGAACGGCCAGGACGTCACCGTCACCATCGACAAGATGCCGACCGGTCAGACCCTGACGGTGGCCGAGGCGCTCGCCAAGTATGCGAACGCGCAGGTCCGGGACGTGAGCATCGACATCGTCGGGCCCACGTGGGGGCACGAGATCAGCCAGAAGGCGATCAAGGCGCTGATCTTCTTCTTCCTCCTGCTCGTGGCCTACCTCGCGGTGCGCTTCGAGTGGAAGATGTCGGTGACGGCGCTGGTCGCCGTGATCCACGACATCATCTTCACCGTCGGCGTGTACGCCCTGTTCCACTTCCCGGTCACGCCCGCGACCGTCACGGCCTTCCTGACGATCCTCGGTTTCTCGCTCTACGACACCGTCGTCGTGTACGACAAGATCGGCGAGTTCCAACGGACGCTCACGGCCACGGGCCGGTCGACGTACGGCGAGATGGTGAACCGGTCGCTCAACGCCGTGTTGATGCGTTCGTTGTCGACGTCGCTGGTCGCGCTCCTGCCCGTGCTGTCGCTGCTCTT
>DATMUX010000486.1:0-5136 GCA_035563695.1 Acidimicrobiia bacterium | reverse complement strand
TGCACGCACTACCCGTTGCTCGCCCGCACGATCGGCGACGTCATGGGTCCCGACGTGGTGCTGGTCTCGAGCGCCGACGAGACGGCGTTCGAGGTGCGGGCCCGGCTCGGCTCGCCGCGCGGTCCGGGTTCCGAGCGGCGAGTGCAGTGCATCACGAGCGGTGATGTCGAGACGTTCCGGACGCTCGGCGGACGGTTCTGTGGTCCCGAGGTCGAACGGGTGGAGGCGTGGTCGTGGAGCTGACGGTGCTCGGTTGTTCGGGCAGCTACGGCGCGCCGGTGGGCGGCGCGTGCAGCGGATACCTCGTGCGGGCCGGCGCGGCCACGATCTGGATGGACTGCGGCAACGGCAGCTTCGCCAACCTGCAACAACACGCGAACCCCGAGGACCTCACCGCGGTGGTGATCACCCACGGTCACGCCGACCACTGCGTCGACATCTACGGGCTGCACGTGCTCTACAAGTACGGACTCCATCGCAACTGCCTGCCGGTCTACGCCCCCGAAGGCGTGGAGCGCGTGCTCGAGGGTCTGGTGGGAACGTGGACCGACACGTTCGAGTGGCATCTCGTCGGCGACGGCGACCGTGCCACGATCGCCGACGCCGAGCTTCGCTTCTCGCGCACCGATCATCCGCCGCCCACCGTGGCCGTCGACATCGCGCACGGCGACAAGCGGCTGGTGTTCACCGCCGACACCGGTCCCGAGTGGAGCGTGGAAGCGTTCGCGCCGGGCGCCGATCTGGTGCTCTCGGAGGCGACGTATCAGCACGACGACATCCGGGCGCCGATCCACCTGTCGGCGAAGCAGGCCGGCGAGATGGCGCGCGCCGCGCAGGCCCGCCACCTCATGCTCACCCACCTGTGGCCGACGATCGACCCGGTAGCCTCCGTCGAAGAGGGCTCCGAGGCATTCGGACATGCGGTGACGCTCGCGGCGCCGCACCTCGTCCACCACCTCTAGCCACGCAAGGTCGCGCAACGAAAGGGAAGACTCCCAGTGAGCAAACGGGTCTCGGGCCGGGCGCCCGACGAGCTGCGCGCCGTGCGCTTCGTCCGCGACTTCACCGAGATGGCGGACGGGTCGGTGCTCGCCGAGTTCGGGCGCACGCGCGTGCTCTGCACCGCGTCGGTCGAGGGGCGGATACCGCCGTGGTTGAAGGGCTCGGGGCGCGGGTGGGTGACCGGTGAGTACTCGATGCTTCCCGGGTCGTCGCCCGAGCGCGTCGAGCGCGAAGCCGCGCGCGGCAAGCAGAGCGGCCGGACCCAGGAGATCCAGCGGCTGATCGGACGGTCGCTGCGGGCCGTTACCGATCTCCGGTTGATGCCCGACGTGCAGATGACCGTCGACTGCGACGTCCTGCAGGCCGACGGTGGGACACGCACCGCGTCGATCTGCGCCGGCTGGATCGCGCTGCACGACGCGTGCAGCCGTCTCGTCGCGAGCGGCGCGCTGGCGCGGCATCCGGTGCTGCAGCCGTGCGCGGCGATCTCCGTCGGCGTGATCGACGGCACACCCATGCTCGACCTCGAATACGCCGAGGACGTGCGCGCCGAGGTCGACATGAACGTCGTGATGACGGGCGACGGCCGCTTCGTCGAGGTGCAGGGCACGGCCGAGGGTCTCGCGTTCACACGGGCGGAGCTCGACGCGCTGCTCGGCCTCGCCGAGGCGGGGATCGGCGAGATCGTCGCCGCGCAGAGCGAGATGGTGGCGGAGGCGCCCGCGCCCCGGGCGCCCACGTCCCGGGCGTGATGATGGCGCGATGACGGCACTATGACCGTGCCGCTGCCCCTGCCCCTCGTGCTCGCGACGCAGAACCCGGACAAGGCCCGTGAGATCGTGGAGATCTTCGTGCGCGTCGCGGGCGCGCCACTCGTCGCCTACGCGATCGACGATCTCGCGTTCCTCGTCGACGCGCCCGAGACGGTGGCGCGGGCGGTCGATGCGTTGGTGCTGCCGTCCGTCGCGCCGGACGTCGAGGAAACCGGTGCGACGCTGGAGGACAACGCGCGCATCAAGGCGCGGGCGCTCGCCGGCGCGCTCGGGCTGCTCGCGATCGCCGACGACACGGGACTCGAGGTCGACGCGTTGCACGGCGCGCCCGGCGTCTACTCCGCGCGCTACGCGGGACCGGGCGCGACCTATGCCGACAACGTCGCCAAGCTGCTCGCCGAGCTCGACGGCGTGGAGCCGGAGCGACGCACCGCCCGCTTCGCGACGGTTGCGTTCGCCTGCACGCCCGGCGGGCGCGAGGTCGTCGCGCGCGGTGCCGTCGAAGGCGTGATCACGGCCGCCGCCCGCGGCCGCGGCGGCTTCGGCTACGACCCCGTGTTCGTGCCGCGGGAAGGTGACGGCCGCTCGTTTGCGGAGATGTCGCCCGACGAGAAACATGCGCTCTCGCATCGCGGGCGCGCGTTCCGTGCGCTCGCGGACCAGTTGACCGACGAGGATTCCGACTGATGCTCGATCCCCAGGCCCAGATGGTTGTCGACGCGATGAATGCCCTGCCCCGGGTCGTGCCGTCCGACGACAACGTCGAAGCGGTGCGCGCCGGGTTCGGCGGATTGCTGTTGCTGGCCGGCGACCCGGAGCCCGTGTTCGCGATCGACGATCGGGATGCGGGCGGCGTGCCGGTGCGGATCTACCGGCCTTCGCCCGATCCGGGGCTCCCGGTGATCGTCTACCTCCACGGCGGCGGCTGGACGATCGGTTCCGTGGAGCAGTTCGACCCGATCACGCGCCAGGTCGCGAACGCGGCGGGTGCGATCGTCGTGTCGGTCGACTATCGCCTCGCGCCCGAGCATCCGTTCCCGGCCGGCCTCGAGGACTGCTGGCACGCGTTGCGCTGGACGGCCGAGCACGCGTCGACCTTCGGCGGTGACGGGTCGCGGCTCGCGGTCATGGGCGACAGTGCCGGCGGCAATCTTGCCGCCGTGTGCGCGCTACAGGCGCGCGACGCCGGCAGCCCCGACCTCGCACTGCAAGTGCTCGTGTATCCCGTGACCGACTGCGACTTCACCACGTCGTCGTATCGCGAGAACGGTGACGGGTACCTGCTCACCGAAGAGCAGATGCGCTGGTTCTTCTCGTGTTACGTGCGTGACGGGACCGACCCGACCGACTGGCGCGTCAGCCCGTTGCGGGCGCGTGACGTGCACGGGGTCGCGCCGGCGCTCGTCCTCACCGCCGAGTACGACCCGTTGCGCGACGAGGGCGAGGCCTACGCCCGCAAGCTCGCGGAGGAAGGAGTTGCCGTGCACAAGCATCGTTACGACGGAATGGTGCATGCCTTCTTCGGGCTGTCGGCCACGTTCGATGCGGGCCGCGAAGCGGTGACTCGGGTCGGGACCGCGGCTCGCCGGGCATTCGGTACGCTCGACGGTTGACATGGCTGTCCTCGACGTTGCCGGGTTCGTCGCCGATCTCAAGGACCACGCGGTCGAACACGGGTTTCACGTGCACGACGAGCGCCACTTCGTCGAGAGCTACTCGCTCCGCCAGACGTGGGAGGTCGACTTGCATCCCGAGGAGGGGTGCGAAGGACCCGTCGATCTGTACCTGTCGCTCGACATCGACCCGCGGGTGCTCCTCGGGTTCGAGGACGCGGTCATCGAACTGGAAGACGACAGCGACCCGACCGACGCGTTCCACTTCCCGCTGAGCTTCACGTGGGCGCTGCCGCCACTGCCGCACGGACCGGATCTCCTCGTGCTGGCCACGGACCTCGCAGGTGTGGGCGGCCGCGACCTCCCGCTCGAGGTGTCGGCGACCGACTCGTTCCCCGCCGCGACCGACGCGCCCGAGCGCACGTTGCGGATCGTCGCGCACCGCCGCGTCTCGCTCGTCGGGATCCGCCGGGGCGAAGAGGTGCCGTGCGACACGCTGGAGTCGTGCCTCGCCGTCAGCCGGTACCTGCTCGCGCACGCGACCGGCTGGCTCGACTGAGCCCGAGATCCCCAGGGTTCGGGGCGATCACCGCGCGTCGAGCTCGATGAAGTCGCGCGTCCCGTCGACGAGGTAGCGGTCGGCGGGGCGCTGCATCGAGTTGAGCAGCTTCGCGGGCGTGACGCCTCCGTGACCGTCGCCGGTGA
Organism: Acidimicrobiia bacterium; assembly: GCA_035563695.1. Classification (GTDB taxonomy): domain Bacteria; phylum Actinomycetota; class Acidimicrobiia; order IMCC26256; family PALSA-610; genus DATMUX01. Next base: position 1,043 of record DATMUX010000486.1, on the reverse strand, counting down.
ACGTCGTCAGGGTCACCCACGAGGAATTGATGTCGAGCTCCATCGCGCGCACGGCTCCCGCGCGCTGCATGACGCTCGCGATCGTCGCGACGTCGAGTCCGGGCCCGGCGGCATAGATGAGGTCTCCGTGGGCGTCGATACCGACCGCCGACCGCCACACGTACACCCTGTTGCCGAGCGTGCCGCCCCACAGATGATCGTTGCCGAGCCCGGACGCGAGCGCGCCCTGGTCGACGAGAAGTCCGAGGTTCTGGCGGACGGCGGTGACGTCCGGTGTCATCGTGACGTCGCGGCCCCAGATCCCGATGTTCGCGTGACCGTCGCGGTAGGTCACGAACGACGCGACGCCGTCGACGAGCGGTTTCACGGTGTGTCCTTCGGCGTAGTAGCCGCCGCCGCTCGAGCGCAGCTTGAAACCGCTGTTGAACGCGGCGACGACGCGTCCGTAGTCGGCCGGGTCGACGCGCGCGCCGTGCTGCCACGGTCCGCCTCCCGGAAGTTGCGTTCCCGCGTGGAGCGTCGCCGCGAGCGCGTGCATGTCGAAGTGCGCGACGCCGACCAGCTCGCCGGTGTGCACGGCGTCGGGGCGCAGGTACGCGACCCACGCGACGGGCGTGCCGTGCACGGCGCGGCCGACGGGTTGCCATACGCCCTCGCCGGGCAGGGGCGACGCGACGAACGGCGTGATGTTCGGCGGGCGGCGGCCCGGTCCGGGGACGATGGCGACATGACGTGCGGCCGCGGGCCGTTGCAGCGCGCGCGACGCGGCCTGCGGGATCCCGCCGCGCGGGGTGCCTCCCCGCTTCGGCTGGTGGTGCGAGTACCACAGGCGTTCGATGTCGTTCACCAATCCGTTGAGATGGTGATCGCGCGCCCACTCGACGACGCGCACTCCGAGCGGGTCGGTGTTGTTCGCCAGCAGCACGTGGCCGAGCGACCACGCGGGAATGGCGAGCAGCACCAGCGCGGCCGCGATGAGCGCGCGCCGGACGGTCCGTCGCTTGGGAGTCCTTCGTCCGGGGCCGGGCGGGGGAGGGGGCGGG
>DATMUX010000485.1:0-9274 GCA_035563695.1 Acidimicrobiia bacterium | reverse complement strand
CGTCGAGGATCGCGGCCACGGCGTCGAGGCGCTTGCGGCCCCCCTCGAGCTTCACCGCGCCCGCGCCCGCCCGCACGAGCCGGGCGGCGTTGTGCACCGTCTCCGCGGTGCTCACGTGGTAGCTGAGCCACGGAAGGTCGGCGACGACCAGTGCGCGGGGTCGCACGCGCGCCACGGCCCCGACGTGGTGCGCCATGTCGTCGGTCGTGACCTGCAACGTGTCGTCGTAACCGAGCACGACCATCGCGACGGAGTCGCCGACGAGGATCATGTCGGCGCCCGCGGCATCGACCGTCCGGGCCGACGGCGCGTCGTACGCCGTGAGCATCACGAGTGGGGAGCCGTCACCCTTGCGGGCGGCGACGTCGGGCGCGGTCACGCGCGCATTCCGAGCCGGGGTACCAGCCATCTCCGCACCTCCGCAGTCCAGGGCACCTTCGGCTCCCGGCCGCGCCGCGAGGGTACCCGGGACTTCGACCCGGAGAAAAGCGGGGCGCGCGGCCATTACCGGGTGGAACATCCCGGCCGAGTGATTACCCTCGGCTCGTGCCCGCTCCCGAGCTCGCGGCCGAGTGCGAGAACTGCGGGATCGTCGACGCCGACCTCGTGCTCGTCCGGCGCGTCTACCTCGTGCCGCCATCGTGGGAGACGCCCGGGAGCCGCACCGTGATCGCCGAGCCGGAGTGGTGGTGCGTGTCGTGTGTCTCGCAGTACCCGTGCGAGGTCGTCGACGACGCCTAGTCGAAGGGCTCGGCGCAGCGCACCATGGCACCGTGGACGCACCGGAGATCCGCTACGCGTCGGTGTGAACGTCAGCTCGCGTGGAGGCGTCCGTGCAGCGACTGCCGGCGCAGGTGGTTCCAGCGGCATTCGACGCACACCTCGACGTCGTAGCACGCGAACTCGTCGCACGACGCTCCGAGCTTGCGCAGCTCGGCCGCGTTGCTGATCGCCCGGCCGTTCGCCTGCTTCAGCTTCTCGCCGTACACGTAGGTCACGATGCGCAGATTCGTCGCGCCGCACACGGGGCACTCATCGTCGAGGTCGCTGCCGATGCACTGCGCGGCGCGCATGAGCTCGGGGTGCGCGTCGCACACGTCGAGCCGGGTCAGGGTGCCCCGGCGGAAGTCGCGCAGGACCGCTCTTCGGGCGAGCGCGTAGTCCGTCACGCTGGGCATCGTTCGAAAGTGTAGGTGCGCGTCGCGGGACCCCGAACGCGTTCGGTGCTACCGACGCAGCCCTGTCGCTCGACGCCCGCGCGCCCGACCGCGCCGCACGTGGATCCCGGGCGAGGTGCCCCACCGCCCGGCGGCTTCCCGGATTCCTGGTGCCTCGGGGTGCCTCGCAGGGCTCGGGGTGCTTGCGCGATATATCGATTCGATATATCGTGGTGGAATGTTGGAGCTCGCGGTGCTCGGTCTGCTCAGCGAGCAGCCCCGTCACGGCTACGAGCTGAAGAAGCGCCTGTCGGAGATCCTGGGTCCGCTGTGGGGGATCTCGTTCGGCTCGCTGTACCCGGCGCTCGCCCGCCTGGAGCGCTCGGGGGCCATCGAGGAGGTCGACGACGACGACCTCGGCCCGGTGCCGAGCGGCGAGTTCGTCCCCACCGGCTCCCTGAAGGGCGACCTCGCCGCGGCGCGGCGCCGCCGGCGCGTGCGCACCGGGCGGCGCACCCGCAAGGCCTACCGGATCACCGACCAAGGCCGCGCCTTGTTCCGCGAGCTCCTGAACGAGCCCGCCGGCGACGACGAGCGCGCCTTCGCGCTGAAGCTGTCGTTCTGCCGATACCTCGATCCGCCGGGCCGGCTCGCATTCCTCGAGCGCCGGCGCGCGTTGCTCACGCAGCGTCTGCTCGCCGAACGCAAGCCCGCGACCCGCGCGATCGATCGCTATACCCGGTCGCTCCTCGAGCACCGGGCCCGATCCACCCAACACGATCTCGACTGGATCGACGAGCTGATCGCGCAAGAGCGCGCCGAGCAGCTCGGCGACCGAACCGAAGGAGCCAGCGCATGAGCGAGCAACACGAGGCGGACATGCCGCCGAGAGCGGAGAACCCGGCAGCCTCGAGCCCCGCCGGCGGTCACGTCGACCTGTCGACCGTGCGCGTCGCGATCGCCGGCGTCGGCAACTGCGCGAGCAGCCTCGTGCAGGGCGTGCAGTACTACCGCGACGCCGACCCGGCCGAGCGTGTCCCGGGCCTCATGCACGTCGAGCTCGGCGGCTACCACGTCGGCGACGTCGAGTTCGTCGCGGCGTTCGACGTCGACGCCGGCAAGGTCGGCCTCGACCTCAGCAAGGCGATCTTCACGAGCATCAACAACACGATCAAGTTCGCCGACGTCCCCGATCTCGGTGTCCTCGTGCAGCGGGGCCCGACGCTCGACGGCCTCGGCATGTACTACCGCGAGATGATCGAGGAGAGCCCGGCCGCGCCGGTCGACGTGGCCCGGGCGCTGCGCGACGCGCGCGCCGACGTCCTCGTGTCGTACCTGCCCGTCGGCTCCGAGGAAGCGCAGAAGCATTACGCCCAGGCGGCCCTCGACGCGGGCGTCGCCTTCGTCAACGCGATCCCGGTCTTCATCGCGAGCAATCCCGAGTGGGCCAAGAAGTTCGAGGACGCCGGCGTGCCGATCATCGGCGACGACATCAAGAGTCAGGTCGGCGCCACCATCACGCACCGGATGCTCGCCCGCCTGTTCGAGGACCGGGGACTCTCGATCGACAACACGTACCAGCTGAACTTCGGCGGCAACATGGACTTCAAGAACATGTTGGAGCGGGAGCGGCTCATCTCCAAGAAGATCAGCAAGACCCAGTCGGTCACGAGCCAGATCGACCAGGGAATCAGCTCCGACCGCGTGCACATCGGTCCGTCCGATCACGTCCCTTGGCTGAACGACCGGAAGTGGGCATACATCCGCGTGGAGGGCCGCAACTTCGGCGACGTCCCGCTCAACGTCGAGCTGAAGCTCGAGGTGTGGGACTCTCCCAACTCCGCGGGCGTGATCATCGATGCGGTTCGCTGCGCCAAGCTCGCGCTCGACCGCGGCATCGGGGGCCCACTGCTCGGCCCGTCGGCGTACTTCATGAAGTCGCCGCCCGTGCAGTACCACGACGAGGACGCGCACCGGATGGTGGAGGAGTTCGCCCGGAGCGAACGGTAGGCCTGCAGGTACATAATGCCTGCATGACGAACACCGAGGTCTGGGACCGCATCGCCTCCCGGCGCGGGAGCGCGCTCGAAACCGACGCCGTCACCTACGGGCCCGACCTGCCCACTGAGACCGACCTGCGCCTGTGCGGCGACGTCCGCGGCAAGCGCGTCCTCGACCTCGGCAGTGGCAGCGGCGAGAACGCGATCGCCCTCGCGCGGCAGGGCGCCCACGTGATCGCGATCGACCGCTCGAGCGCGCAGATCGCGCTCGGGCGCAAGCTCGCAGAGGCCGTCGACGCGCGGGTCGAGTGGCACGAGAGCGACGTCGCCGACCTCGCGTTCCTGCGCGCCGACTCCATCGACCTCGCGTTCGCGGCCGGCGTCATCGGCGAGGTCGAAGACGTCGACCGCCTGTTCCGTCAGGTGCATCGCGTGCTGCGGCCCGGCGCCGCGTTCGTGTTCTCCTACGACCACCCCATGGCGTTGTCGATCAGCCGCCCGAGCGAGCTCCCGGGATCGCTGCCACTCGGGAGCCGCGAGGTGCGCCGCTCCTACTTCGACACGGCGCCCGTCGAGGTGCCCCGCGACGACGAGCGCATCCTGGTGTTCCCGCGCACGATCGCCGACGTCTTCGCGGCGTTGCACCGGGCCGGCTACCGAGTCGACGTAGTCCTCGAGCCCGAGGCGGTGCGGTCTGCCGACCCGGGTCCCGAGATCCCACACGTGATCATCTGGCGCGCGCGCAAGGAAGGCGTCTGACCTCTCTCGCTTTGGCGCACGTGGGCGCCGGAAACCGTCACCCCCCGATTCCAAAACCGGGGAGGTCGCGCTCGCGGGCCCACCCGGCGAGGCGCGCGCACGCCTCGTCCTCGGGCATCGGGCCCTCGTCGAGGCGCAGCTCCAACAAGAACGCGAGCGCCTCACCGACGATCGGGCCCGGCTCGATACCGAGGAACTTCATCACCTGCCGCCCGTCGAGCGCCGGCCGGATCCGCGCCAGCTCCTCCTGCTCGCGCAGCTCCGCGATGCGCGCCTCGAGCTCGTCCATGCGCCGCGCGAGCGCGGCGGCCTTGCGGGGATCGCGGGTCGTGCAGTCGCAGCGCGTCAGCTCGTTGAGCCGGTCGAGCAGGTCGCCGGCATCGCGCACGTAGCGCCGCACGGCACTGTCGGTCCAGCCCATCCGGTACGTGTGGAACCGCAAGTGGAGCTCGACGAGGCGCGTCCGGGCCATGCGCGCACCGACGACCTCGTGATGGTGGAACGTCACGCCTTGGGGCCCGTAGCCCCGGGTGCGCGGCTTGCCGACGTCGTGCAGCAGCGCCGCGAGGCGCAACGTCAGGTCGGGCGACGTCTTGGCGACGACCGCGATCGTGTGCGCGAGCACGTCCTTGTGCCGGTGGATCGGATCCTGTTCGAGCTGCATCGCGTTCAGCTCGGGGAGGAACTCGTCCGACAGGCGCGTGCGGGCGATGAGCCACAGCCCGGGCGTCGGGTCGTCGGCGAGCACCAGCTTCGACAGCTCGTCGCGGATGCGCTCGGCGCTCACGATCTCGAGCCGTTGGTGCATCGCCTCGATCGCGCGCACGAGATCACCGTCGGGGCTGAACTGCAGTGTCGCGACGAAGCGCGCGGCGCGCAGCATGCGCAGCGGGTCGTCCTCGAACGAGATCTCGGGCGCGAGTGGTGTTCGCAGGTGGCGCGCCGACAGTGCGCCGAGGCCGTCGAAAGGATCGACGAGCACTCGATCGTCGAGCGAGATCGCCATCGCGTTCACGGTGAAGTCGCGCCGCGACAGGTCGGTTTCGATGTCGTCGGAGAACGTCACCTCCGGCTTGCGGCTCTCCGGCCGGTACACGTCGGCGCGGAACGTCGTGATCTCGAATCGCTCGCCGTCCTTGGTGCAGCCGACGGTTCCGAACCGCTGGCCCTGTAGCCATACGGCATCCGCCCAGCCGTCGACCGCCTCCCGGACCGCGTCCGGTCGCGCGTCGGTCGCGACGTCGACGTCGACGATGTCGCGATCGAGCAGCGCGTCGCGCACGCTCCCGCCGACGAGGAAGGCGCCGTGCCCCCGGTCGTGCAGGCGGCTCGCGAGCTGCTGCGTGGGCGCGTCGGTCTCGAAGAAGCGGGCCAGACGGGGCGGGACGGAGCTCACGCCCCCATTGTGGCCCGCGAGCCCCGCGGCCTACCCGGCCGCGGCCTGCTCGGCCGCGACCTCCATGGTGTGCTGCTCGATCATCAGGCGCAGGTCGTGCGGCGTCGTCGAGGTGGCCAGCGCCTCGCGCAGGTCGATGAGCCCTTGCTTGTACAGGTTCAGCAGGCTCTGGTCGAACGTCTGCATGCCGTAGTACTCGCCCTCGGCGATGATCTGCTCGATCTCGTGCGTCTCTTCGGCGTTGACGATCTTGTCGAACACGCGCCCCGTCGCCACCAGCACTTCGACCGCCGGCGCCCGGCCGCCTTCACGCTTCTCGACGAGCCGCTGGCTGACGATCCCGCGCAGCGACGCGGCGAGCGACATGCGCACCTGCCGCTGCTCGTGCGGAGGGAAGAAGTCGATGATGCGGTTGATCGAGTCGGTCGCGCTGATCGTGTGCAGCGTCGAGAAGACGAGGTGCCCGGTCTCGGCCGCGGTCAGGGCGGTCTTCACGGTCTCGACGTCGCGCATCTCACCGACCAGGATGACATCGGGGTCCTGGCGGAGCACGCGCTTCAACGCGGCGTTGAAGTCGGCCGTGTCGGTGCCGACCTCGCGCTGGTTCACGATCGACGATCGGTCGGCGTGGAGAATTTCGATCGGGTCCTCGATCGTGACGATGTGCTTGTTGTACCGGTCGTTGATGAAGTCGATCATGGCGCCGAGCGTCGTCGTCTTGCCCGAGCCCGTCGGACCCGTGACGAGGATCAGGCCGCGCTGGTGATCGGTGAGCTTCTTGACGACGGGCGGGAGTCCGAGCGCCTCGAACGAGGGGATGTCGCTCTGGACGCGGCGCAGCACCAGGCCGACGGAACCGCGCTGGCGCATGACGTTGACGCGGAACCGGCCGAGCCCCGAGACGGAGTACGCGAAGTCGGCTTCGGACGACGCGATGAACTCCTCGGCGCGCTGCTTGGGCATGATGGCGAACGCGATGCGCTCCGTCTCGACGGGCGACACCGTCTGCTCGTCGGTACGTTCGAGGCGCCCGTCGACGCGCAGGAACGGCGGCGAACCGACCTTGATGTGCACGTCGGAGGCGCCGCGCTCGACCGCGTAACGCAACAACTGATCGAGGTCCAACACCTGCGCACACCCTCCCTGCGGGGACGAGCCCGGCTCGTGCTCTCTCTAGAGTCGATCGGCACGCGGAGGCCGCCTCTGGAGGCCCGGTCCGGCGGAATTCCCTCGCGATATTCCGTCCACAGGGCGCGGGTGGCCGGGCTCAGCCGGGGAGGTGCAGGTCGCGGGCGGCGTGCACCACCGTGCGGCCGGGGCCGTGGGCCGTGGCGGGCTCGGGCCGTACGGGCTCGCCGACCAGGGTCGAGACGGTGGCGGCGACGGAGTCGCGCAAGGCCTCGAGGTCGTAGCCGCCCTCGAGGAACACGACGAGCCGTCCGGCGGGAACCAGCGTCGCGACCCGGGCGGTGAGGTCGGCGTAGTCGCCGGCGCTCAGCCCGAGCCCGGTGAGCGGGTCGGCGTGATGGGCGTCGTAGCCGGCCGACACGAGCACCCAGGTCGGGCCGAACCGCTCGGCGAGGGGCACGACCACGGTGTCGAACGCGTCGAGGAACACGTCACCGGTCGTGCCGGCCGGGAACGGGAAGTTCACGGTGGCGCCCAGGCCGGGCCCGGCACCGCGGTCGTCGAGGCGGCCCGTCCCCGGGTACAGCGGCCACTCGTGCATCGACACGTACAGCACGGATCCGTCGGCCCAGAACATGTCCTGGGTTCCGTTGCCGTGATGCGCGTCCCAGTCGAGGATCACCACGCGTTCGCCACGATCGCGCAGGGCCGCGGCCGTCACCGCGACGTTGTTGATCAGGCAGAAACCCATCGCCCGTGCCGGCACCGCGTGATGTCCCGGTGGCCGCACGGCGCAGAACGCGGCCCGGCCCTCGCCGCGCTGCAGTGCATCGACCGCTTCCAACCCCGCGCCGGCGGCCAGCAGCGCTGCTTCCCAGGACGCAGCCGACGCGGCCGTGTCGGCGTCGAGCTGACCACCCCCCGCCGCACAGAACCGCTCGAGCTGATCGAGGTACTCGCCGGAATGCACGCGCTCGAGCTCCTCGGCGACCGCGCGGCGCGCGTGCAGCGGCCGGACCGCGTCGGGCGGCGCCCCCGCCTCCACGCCGTCGAGCACCGCCCGCAGCCGCGCCGGGCGCTCGGGATGCCCGCGGCCCGGCTCGTGGGCCTCGTACCGGGCGTCGGTCGCAACCAGGAGCACGAACCGAGGCTACCCACGTGCCTCCTCGGCCCTACAGAGAACACCCGCGTACCGTCACTACGCTCGCGCCCGGCGCCTGCGTCCGGCACGCCCGCAGCCGCGGCGCGCGGCGAGAAAGAGTCGAACGCGATCGTGAAGGTGCACAAGACCCAGTCGTACCGCTTCCGGGGAGGGGTCGCGCGTGTGGCCGCGTGGCACGGCCGCAGCGACGTCGCGTCGCTCGCGCTGCACGGGCCGCACACCCCGTCGGCCCGCACGGTGCGCCGCCTCCTCGAACGCCTGCACGACGCCGGCTACCGGCAGGTCGTCACCAACGCGCTCGCACCCGGAGCGACCCTGCCGCTCGTCGACGCGGGGTTCGCGGTGCGGGGCCGGCTGCACCTGCTCGCGCACGACCTCGACGCGCTGCCGCCCGCCACCCGGAGGACGCGCCGAGCGCGCCGCGCCGATCGCGCCGCGATCCTCGATGTCGACACCGCCGCGTTCGACGAGTTCTGGCGCTTCGACGGCATCGCGCTCACCGAATCGACGCGCGCGACTCCGCGGGCCCATCTGCGCGCGGCACCACGCCGGGATCCGCTCGGCGGCTACGGCCTCTTCGGTCGAGCGGCGACGACGGGCTACGTCCAACGGCTCGCCGTCGCACCCGAGGCTCAGGGTGCGGGGTTCGGCCATGCGCTGGTCGTCGACGGCTTGCACTGGTTGCGCGCGCGGGGCGCCGCGCAGGCGTATGTCAACACCCAGGTCGAGAACGACCGCGCGCTGTCGCTGTACCTCGACGTCGGGTTCCACAAGATGCCGGTCGGCCTGTGCGTCCTGGGCCGAGAGCTGTGACGCGCGGACGCCACATCGTTCGCCTGGCGGGCGCGCTCTCCCTGCTCGTGCTCTCGGCGTTCCCGGCACGGGCAGGTGCGCAGCCGGCCCCGGGCAGCGCGAACACGGTGACGCCACCGGTCACGCCCGCGGGCGTCAGTTTGGTGAGCCAGACCACGTGGGTCCGTTTGCGCACGGCGTTCCAGATGGTGCTGCACGTCGACGATCCGGCGCTCGCGGCGCGGCCGGGCGCGGCCATCGCGCTCCGGGTCCACCAATCAACCGACTCGCGCAGCGCGTTCGACGCCGTGATCGATGACGGCTCGCTCGGCGGCACCGTGTACCAGCCCGACCCGCTGCCGGTCGCGACGCTGCCCCGCGATCCTCACGGCAACCTGATCGTCCGGCTCGGCCTGCCGGGCTCGGGTACGACACCGACGCTCGGCGTCGGTCGTGCCGGGGTGTATCCCGTCGAGGTCGGCCTCACGAACACGGGCGCTCCGAACGGATCAGGCACGTTCGTCACCTGGCTCGTGACCGTCGATACGCGCGGTGGGAGCCCGGTTGCGAACCCGCTCGCGGTGTCGTTCGTGTGGCAGCTCGTCGCCGACCCGGCGACGATGCCCGACGGCGGCGTCGACCCGGCCGTGGCGCAGCAGATGCAGCCCGGCGGCCGGCTCGACCGCATCGCCACGATCCTGGCGCGCGCCGGGAACCTCCCGCTGTCACTTGTGGTCGGGCCCGAGACCGCACTGACCTGGCAGCGGCTGGCGCAACACGACCGGCATTACGAGACGGGACTCACCCGGCTGCGCGCCGCCGCCGCCCGCCCGACGGTGCAGCTGATGCCCACGACATACGTGCCCATCGACCTCACGGC
>DATMUX010000484.1:0-4398 GCA_035563695.1 Acidimicrobiia bacterium | reverse complement strand
TGCGCTGGGCCTGGTACTACATCCGCCTCGACCGCCCGGTACGGGCGATCCTCCAGGCCGATCCGCCCCGGGAGTGATCGCCGGGCCGCGGCGCACGAGGGCGCGAGCGCGATCCGGGAATGACCGGCCGCTCCGTGTGGTTGGCTGTTGTCTATGGCAACCGTGAACCTGACCAAGGACAACTTCGAGACGACCGTCACGGGCAACGACATCGTGCTGGTCGACTTCTGGGCCTCCTGGTGCGGTCCTTGTCGCCAATTCGGGCCCGTGTTCGAGCAGGCCGCCACCGACAATCCGGACATGGTCTTCGGCAAGATCGACACCGAGGACCAGCCCGATCTCGCCGGCGCGTTCGGGATCATGTCGATCCCGACGTTGATGATCTTCCGCGAGCAGGTCGCCGTGTATTCGCAGCCGGGGGCGCTCCCGAAGGCCGCGCTCGAGGGCCTGATCGAGCAGGTGCGCGCCCTCGACATGGACGAGGTGCACAAGGCGGTCGCGGCGGCGCGCGCCGACGGCTGACGGCGATCCAGGGCTCATAAGGGGCGGCCGGCTCCGCGCGAGGCCGTAGCCTGCGGGTCATGCTCCCCCGACTGGCCGCATGGTGCTACCGCAGGCGGCGGCGCGTCGTCATCGCGTGGGTCGTCCTGCTGATCGGCGTCAACGTCCTGGCGCAGACCGCGGGCGGCGACCTGCTGAAGACGTTCTCGCTGCCGGGATCCGAGTCGCAACGAGCGTTCGACGTCCTGAAGGCCGACTTCGCGCGCAAGGGCGACACCGGCTACCTCGTGTTCGAGGGCAAGGGCCCCGCGGGCGTGCAGTCGCCGGCCGTGTTCGACGCGATCGAGAACAAGCTCGCGCCCGAGCTCCGTGCGCAGCCGCACGTCGTGTCGGTCACCACGCCGTACGAGCCGGGCGGCGCGACCTTCTTCTCGGCTGACGGGAAGATCGCGAGGGCCGAGATCCAGTTCGACGTGCAGTCGAACGACGTGCCGGTCGCGCTCGCCGCGCACATGCGGTCGTTGGTCGAGCACGCGAACACACCATCGCTGCAGGTCGAGCTGGGCGGGTCGATGTTCACCGATCAGACGCAGCCGAAGAGCGAGCTGATCGGAATCCTCGCCGCGATGTTAATCTTGTTGATCGCGTTCGGATCCCTGCTCGCCATGGGGCTGCCGATCATGACCGCGCTGTTCGGCATCGGCACGGGCCTGGCGATCGTGACCTTGCTCGCGCGGTTCCTCGACATCCCGTCGTTCGCGCCGCAGGTGACGGCCATGATCGGCCTCGGCGTCGGCATCGACTACGCCCTGTTCATCAGCACGCGCTACCGCGAGGCGCTGCACGAGGGCGCCGATCCGCAGCAAGCCGTCGTCCATTCCATCGACACGAGCGGCCGGGCGGTGCTGTTCGCAGGCGGCACCGTCGTCATCTCGCTCATGGGACTGTTCCTGATTGGCCTGTCGTTCATCCGCGGCCTCGCGCTCGGCGCGTCGCTCGCGGTGCTGCTCGTCATGGCGGCGGCGGTCACGCTGCTACCCGCGGTGCTCGGGTTCGTCGGCTACACGATCGACAAGTTCGCGCTGCCGACCGCGAAGCGGCCGAAGCCCGCCGACCAGACCTTCTGGGCGCGCTGGAGCCGTTTGCTGCAGGCCCGGCCCTGGCCGGTCGCGATCGGCGGCCTCGTGATCCTCGTCGTGCTCGCGATCCCCGCGCTGCAGCTCCGGCTGGGCAACGCCGACGCGGGCAATGACCCGTCGAAGATGACGACCCGCCGCGCGTACGACTTGCTCAGCGAAGGCTTCGGGCCGGGCTTCAACGGTCCGTTGCTGCTCGCCAGCACGATCGAGTCGCCGAGCGACATCGCCGCGATGTCGCGCCTGGCCGATGCGATCCGCACGACGCCAGACGTCGCGCAGGTGAGCCGTGTGTTCCCGAGCCCGAACGGCAAGGGCGTGCTGCTGCAGGTCGTGCCGTCGGGATCGCCGCAGGACGCGAGCACGACGCAACTGGTGCACCGCCTGCGTGATGCCGTGATCCCGGCGACCACGCGCGGGAGCGCGCTCGATGTACACGTCGGCGGGCAGACCGCCATCGGCGTCGACCTGGCCGACACGCTCGGCCAGCGCATGCCGTACATGTTCGTCGCGATCCTGCTGCTGAGCTTCGTCCTGCTCATGCTCGTGTTCCGGTCGCTGCTGGTGCCGCTGAAGGCCGTGATCATGAACCTGCTGTCGATCGGCGCGGCCTACGGCGTGATCGTCGCGATCTTCCAGAACGGCTGGTTCAAGAACGTCCTCGGGATCGGCAAGGAGGGACCGATCGAGGCGTGGGTCCCGATGATGCTGTTCGCGATCGTGTTCGGCCTGTCGATGGACTACGAGGTGTTCCTGCTGTCGCGGATCAAGGAGGAGTACGACCGCACCGGCGACAACGCCGAGGCCGTGTCACAGGGCCTCTCGAAGACCGCTCGCCTCATCACGGCCGCGGCCGCGATCATGATCTGCGTGTTCGGCAGCTTCGTGCTCTCCGACCTGCGCGTGCTGAAGCTCGTCGGCTTCGGGCTCGCGTTCGCGGTGTTCATCGACGCCACCGTGGTGCGGCTCCTGCTCGTGCCCGCGACGATGGAGTTGCTCGGCGACCGCAACTGGTGGTTCCCGAAGTCGCTCGAATGGCTGCCGAGGGTGCACGTCGAGGGCGGTGTTCCCGACTTCGCCCCCGAGCCGGCTGTCGGCGACTGATCGGCGAGTGACCGCCGTCAGCGGCGCATCTCCTTGAGATCGCGTTCGGCTTCGCGTTTGGCGTCGCGCGCCGCGATCGCCTGGCGCTTGTCGTAGCGCGCCTTGCCCCGGGCGATCGCGAGCTGCACCTTGCACCGGCCGTCCTTGAAGTAGACGCGCATCGGCACGAGCGTGACGCCCTTCTCCTCGGTGGCGCGCGTCAGCTCGACGATCTCCTTGTGGTGCAGGAGAAGCTTGCGCTTGCGCACCGGATCGAGCTCGGCGCGTGAGAACTCGTACGGCGACACGTGCATGCCGTACATCCACACCTCGCCGTCGTCGACGCGGGCATACGCGTCCTGCAGGTTGGCCCGCCCGTTGCGAATCGACTTCACCTCGGAGCCCTTCAGCACGACGCCGCACTCGTAGCTCTCGAGCACGAAGTAGTCGTGCCGGGCTTTGCGGTTGGTGATGACGACCTGGTCGCCGCGCCGGGACATGGTGGTCCGACCGTAGTGCAGACTGTCGTCCGTGACGGTCCCGAGCTCTCCCGCGCCCGGTTGGTTCGGCGAGTGCCGGTACGGCATGTTCGTCCACGCGAACATCGCGAGCGTGCCGGCGTTCGCGCCCGTGCACGAGTACGCCGACTGGTATTGGGCTTTCCTCGAGCCCCGGCCCGACATGGTGCTACACCCGACCACGCCGCTGCCGGAAGTGGTCGCGTTCCACGAGGAGCACTACGGCCGCCGCGCCTTCGACGAGTTCATTCCCGAGCTGACGTTCGCACGCTTCGACGCCGACGCGTATGCGCAGCTCCTCGACGACGCCGGGATGCGGTACCTCGTGCACGTGACGAAGCATCACGACGGCTTCTGCTGGTGGGATACGTCCTACACGGAACGCAACGCCGCGAGGGTGGGGCCGCGGCGCGACATCGTGCGCGAGCTCGCCGACGCCGTTCGCCGGCGCGGGCACGTGTTCGGCTGCTACTACTCGCTGCTCGACTGGGCGCACGGCGCGTATCCCGACCAGGCGGGCTACGTCGACGCGTTCCTGCGGCCCCAGATCCGGGAGCTCGTCGAGAGGTACGAGCCCGCGGTGCTGTGGGGCGACGGGCACTGGGGCCACCCCGGCGGGCACTGGCGCGCCGACCAGATCGTCGCCGACGCGCGTGCGTACGCCGCGGATCACGACTTCGAGATCGTCGTGAACGACCGGTTCTTCGCATCCCGTGCCGACTTCGTGACGTTCGAGTACGACGTCCCCGCGCGCCCGCCGAGCGGCCCGTGGGAGCTGTGCCGGGGCCTGGGCTACTCGTTCTGCGTGAACCGGGCCGAGCGTGACGACGACCACCTCTCGGCGCGCGAGATCGTCGCGATGCTCGTCGAGACGGTCGCGAAGGGCGGGAACCTGTTGCTCAACGTCGGCCCGAACGCCGACGGCACCGTGCCCGAGATCCAGCAGCGCATCCTGCGCGAGTCGGGGGCGTGGATCCGCGAGCACGCGGGCGCGATCCACGGGTCCGTGCCGTTCGACGTTGCCGGTGCGCGCGCCCACTGGTACACGTGTACCGGCGACGTCGTGCACGCGTTCGACCTGTCGTCGGCGCGGGAGCCGCGCTTCGCCGGACTCGAGGGTGTGAGCCGCGTCACGACGTCCGCGGGCGACGAGCTCGCGT
>DATMUX010000483.1:0-7927 GCA_035563695.1 Acidimicrobiia bacterium | reverse complement strand
GTCCGGGAACGCGGCCAGTGCCCGCATCAGCTCGTCCTCGCGCTCGTGCGCGAGCAGCGATAGGTCGGCGTCGGCGAGCGCGACGCGCTCGACGCCCGCCGCCGCGGCCTTGCGCTCGATCGACGCGATGCGCGCGTGCGCGTACTGAACGTAGTACACGGGGTTCTCCCGCGACTGCTGGGTCACGACGTCGAGATCGAACGTCTGCGTGGAATCGATGCCCTGCAGCAGGAACGTCATGCGCGCGACGTCGGGATCGACCGCGTCGAGGATGTCGGCGAGCGTGATGATGTTGCCCGCGCGCTTCGACATCTTCACCTCGCGCCCGTCCTTGACGACCTTGACGAACTGCCCGAGGATGACCTCCGGCTCGCCGGCCGGGAAGCCCAGCGCCTCCAGGCCCGACTGCAACGACTTGACCTGTCCGTGATGATCGGCGCCCCAGATGTCGATGAGGTGCGTGAAACCGCGCGCGAACTTGTCGCGGTGATACGCGAGGTCGTTGCAGAGGTAGGTGCGGTTCCCGTCGGGGCGCACGAGCACACGGTCGCGTTGGTCGCCGAAGTCGGTGGAGCGCAACCAGTGCTTGCCGTCGGCGTCGAAGGTGTACTTGCCGTCGTCGAGGATCCGAAGCACCTCGTCGACGTCGCCGCGCTCGTGGAGCGCGCGCTCGGAGAACCACGTGTCGAAGTACACGCCGATGCGCTCGAAGTCGTGGCGGAGCCCGTCGACGATCCTTCGGTAGCCCCACTCCCGCGCGTCATCGGGCGCGACGTCGTCGCCCAGCTCGGCCCGGAGCTGCTGCGCGAGATCGATCAGGTACTCGCCCTGATACCCGTCGGCGGGCGGCTCCTCGCCGCGGTAGCGCGCGTACAGCGAGTCGCGGAACAGGTCGAGCTGCGTGCCCGCGTCGTTGAGGTAGTACTCGCGGTGCACCTCGGCGCCCTGGGCCGCGAGGAGGTTCGCGATCGCGTCCCCGACGGCCACCCAGCGGCCGCCGCCCGCGTGCAGCGGCCCCGTGGGGTTGGCGGAGACGAACTCGAGGTTCACGCGCTGGCCTGCGAGCTCGTCCGACCGGCCGTACGCGGCGCCGGCGGCGACGACCGCCCGCAGCACGTCGTGCAGCCAGGTGGGTGCCAGGAACAGGTTGACGAACCCGGGCTTGGCCACCTCGACCCGGGCGAGGTGCGGCACCCGGGCGTCGTCGAGCGCGGCCTTCACCCGCCCCGCGATGTCGAGCGGGTTCCCTCCCACGACCGGACGCAGCACGAGCGCGACGTTGGACGCCCAGTCGCCGTGCTCGCGGCTGCGCGCGGGCTCGAGCGCGACGCCTTCGGGCGGCTCGGGCAGCCCCGCAGCCTGGAGCGCTTGCTGCAGCGCCTTCCGAAGGTCGTCACGAATCATTGGGTGGCCGAAGCCTACTGGTCCATACCTGTATGGCCTCGAACACTTTCACGCGAGGCGCGCGGGTCACTATGCTCAGTGTGCAAAGGGGTCAGGAGTTTCATGGAGCAGCGCGCCAGGGTCTGGGGGGCCGTTGCCGTGCACCAGGGAGGGATGTCGTGCGCCGGCAGGGACTGGGTCGCGGGCTGGCGGCAATACTCCCGGGTTCCGCCACGGCCGCAAGGAAGGGCGAACACGACGGTGAGCTCGGGCTCGACGCGCCCGGCGGGGTGGTGCCGATGAACGTGCTCAGCGACGATCTCGCGACGACGGTCGCCACGAGCGAATCCGGCATCGCGCTCATCTACAAGGCGCTCGACGCGCTCGTCGACCAGTTCGAGCTCGACGACGCGGCCGTCGTCATCGACGAGCCGGGCATGGGGCGCCAGGTGTTCTGTGCGGGCCGGCGGCCCCTGGCCGCCGACGACGAGGAGCTGCTCGTTTCGCCCCCGGGCCTCTACACGCGGCCCGCCCTCGACAACCACGGGTTCGACCGGTCGCTCATGTTGTCGCTGTGCGTGCTGGCGCTCCGCCTCGACGTGCTGCGCTACGACGCCTGGCACGACCCGCTGACCGGGCTCTACGACCGGCGGAGCTTCGACCGCCTGCTCGAGATGTCGATCGCCCGGTGCAACCGGTACGGCTGGCCGTTCACGCTCGTGATGCTCGACCTCGATCACTTCAAGATCGTGAACGACGAGCAAGGCCACCAGGCAGGCGACCAGGTGCTGCGCGACCTCGGCGAGCGCTTCCGCCGCGCGCTGCGCTTCGGCGACAACGCGGGCCGCATCGGCGGCGACGAGTTCGCGATGATCCTGCCGAACACCGAAGCCGACCTCGTGCCCGCCCTGCTCGATCGCGTGCGCAACGCCGACGGCCTGCGCCGCTCCTGCCCGGCGTTCTCGTTCGGCGTTGCACAGTGCCCGCAGGAGGCGACCGAGTTCGACGAGCTCGTGCAGCTCGCCGACGCGCGGTTGTACGAAGCAAAGGAAGCAAAGTACGGGAGCAGCGCGCGATGACCCCGCGAGTCACCAACGAGGCGGTCAGCTCGCTCGATGATCTCGAGCTCGAGCTGCGCAAGCTCCCCGGCGTGCGCGCCGCGGGCTTCGACGAGCGCGAGGACATGTTGCTCGTGCAGCTGCACGTCGCCGATCGTCCCGAGCGCGAGCGCGCCGACCAGCCGGTTCCCGTGTCGGCGTCGCGCATCGCGGCCCGCCACTCCGACCGGCCCGTCGCGGTCGAGGTCGTCCGGTGGCGCAGTCTCGCGCCCACGGCCATCGCGGCCCCGGAGCCCGTTGCCGCGGCGCCCATGCCCGTGTCGCTGCCCGCCGAAGGCGGTGCTGCGGCCGAGGAGGCCCGGCGCCCGCGCCTGCTCGCGGTGCTCGCGTTCCCCGACACCGACGAGCTCGAGGTGCACCTCATTCTCGAAGGGCGCCGCACGATCGGGCGGGCCGCCGCGAGCGCCGGTCTCGTCGGCGCGGTCGAGGCGACGATCGAAGCGGTGCGCGAGCTCGGCGCGCCGTTCGAGCCGCGCGCCAAATGGGCCCGCGCGCTCGACGACACCTACGACGACGAGCGCGTCGTCGTCGCGGTCGCGCTCGAAGGCGTCGACGACGAGGCGTCGCTGCAATACGGGCTCGCCGCGGGCGCGAGCCCGATCGACGCGGCCGCCCGCTCGACCCTCGACGCGCTGAACCGCCGGCTCGCGCAGGTCCTGTGACGCGGCCGGGACACGACCCGCCCGCCCCTCCCCTCTCCAACCTGCGTCAATGTTCCATACCAGGCATGGAAATTTGACGCAGGTTCGGGGTGGGTAGCATTCCAGCGTGCCGTCCGACCGGCTTCCGGCGAGCTTTCCCACCTTCGACGACGTCGCCGACGCCCGCCGGCATCGCAAGCAGCGCCTCGCCGCCGCGTTCCGCCTCTTCGGGTACTTCGGGTTCGACGAGGGCGCGGCCGGCCACATCACCGCGCGGGATCCCGAGCGGCCCGACCACTTCTGGGTCAACCCGCTCGGGATGAACTTCAAGCAGATCTGCGTGAAGGATCTGCTCCTCGTCAACGATCGCGGCGAGGTCGTCGAGGGCAACTGGCCGCTGAACGCGGCCGCGTTCGCGATCCACTCGCAGGTGCACGCGGCGCGGCCCGACGTCGTCGCGGCCGCGCACGCGCACTCGCTGCACGGCAAGGCGTGGTCGTCGCTGCGCCGGCCGCTCGACCCCCTCACACAGGATGCGTGCGCGTTCTACGGCGACCACGCGGTGTTCGACGACTACACCGGCGTCGTGCTCGACCTCGAGGAGGGCAAGCGCATCGCGCAGGCGCTCGGCGACCACAAAGCCGTGATCCTCTCGAACCACGGCCTGCTGACGGTCGGCCGGACGTCGGTCGACGAGGCCGCGTGGTGGTTCATCACGATGGAGCGCACGTGCCAGGCGCAGTTGCTGGCCGAGGCCGCGGGCACTCCGGTGCTCATCGATCCCGACCAGGCGGAGAAGACCGCGACCCAAGTCGGGCAACCGAAGGCGGGATGGCGGCAGTTCCAGCCGCTGTACGACTGGATCGTGTCGGTCCAGCCCGACCTGCTCGAGGAGTGATCGGCTCCGCCCCGTGGACTTCTCGCTGACCGAGGCCGAACGCGATCTGGTCGGCCTCTGCCGCGAGTTCGCCCAGAAGGAGATCGCGCGGCGCGCGCCCGCCGCATGGGACGAAGCGCGCTGCCCGACCGACCTGCTGCGCGAGATGGGCGCGTTGGGCCTGCTCGGCATGCTGATCCCCGAGCGCTGGGGCGGCATCGGCATGTCGACGGTCGGTTTCGTCGCGGCGATGGAGCAGATCGGCGTCGCCGACCAGTCGGTCGCCGCCGCGTGGCAGGCCCACGTGACGATCGGCTCGCTGCCGCTCTACCTCTTCGGCAACGACGAGCAACGTGAGCGCTGGCTCCGACCGCTGGCCGAGGGCCGCGCACTGGGTGCGTTCGGGCTGACCGAGCCCGACGCGGGTTCCGACGCCCGCGGGATCCGCACGCGCGCGCAACGCCGCGACGGCGGCTGGCTGATCAACGGGCGCAAGACGTTCATCTCGAACGCCGGCACCGACATGTCGTTCGGCGTGACGTTGCTCGCCCGGGCCGACGGGGTCGAGGGGTCCGACGGCGGCCGCGGCGACGGCGACGAGCCGCGGTTCGCGAGCTTCGTCGTCGAGAAGGACACGCCGGGCTTCACGATGGGTCCGAAGATGCGCGGCATCGGCTGGCGCGGCCTCGACACGCGCGAACTGCAGTTCGACGACGTCTGGGTGCCCGACGAACATCTCGTCGGCGACCCGAACCTCGGTCTCAACCAGTTCCTGCGCACGCTCGAGGTCGGGCGCATCTCGATCGCGGCGCTGTCGCTCTCCCTGACCCAGGCGGTGCTCGACCTGGCCGCCGACTACGCGAAGCAGCGCGTGCAGTTCGGCCAGCCGATCTCGAAGTTCCAGGCCGTGCAGTTCAAGCTCGCCGACATCGCGACCGAGCTCGAAGCCGCGCGGTGGTTGACGTATCGCGCCGCGTCCCTGCGTGACAACGGCGAACCGTTCCGCAAAGAGGCCGCGATGGCGAAGCTCAAGGCCAGCCGCGTCGCGACCTGGGCGGCGTCGGAAGCGGTCCAGATCCACGGCGGGCTCGGTTACATGCTCGACTCCGCGGTGGCGCGCTTCTACTGCGACGCCAAGGTGCTCGAGATCGGCGAGGGCACGAACGAGATCCAGCACCTCGTGATCGCGCGCGCACTCGGCTGCTGAGCTCCGCGCCGGTCACACCCGCGCGACGCGGCGGATCGCGGCGGCGATGTCGTCTCGATCGGGGAGCCATGCGCGCTCGAGCTCCGGCGCGTAGGGAGGAGGAGTCGCCGCCGCGCCGACGCGTTCGATCGGCGCGTCGAGGTCCCAGAAACCCTCGCGCGCGACGGTCGCAGCGATCTCGGCGCCGATGCCGAACGGCACGACGGCTTCGTGCGCGATCAGCAGCCGGCTCGTCTTGTGCACCGAGTCGAGGATCGGTGCCATGTCGAGCGGGACCACGGTGCGCAGGTCGATCACCTCGACGGAGATGCCGTCGCCCGCGACCATCTCCGCGGCGGCGACGGCTTCGTGCACCATCCGCGACACCGACACGACGGTGATGTCGGTTCCCGCGCGCACCACCGCAGGCACGCCGATCGGGACGACGTGGCCGGCCGGCGGCTGCGGCCCCTTCATGCCGTAGAGCAGCCGGTGCTCCACGAAGATCACGGGATTCGGGTCCTGGATCGCGGCGCGCAGCAACCCGTAGGTGTCGGCCGGCGTCGACGGCATGACGACGGTCAGGCCCGGGATGTGCGCGAGCAGCGCCTCGAGGCTCTGCGAGTGCTGGCTGCCCGACGACCGGCCCGCGCCGAACTGGGTCCGCACGGTCAGTGCCATCTGCGCGGCGCCGCCGGTCATGAACGGCATCTTGGCGGCCTGGTTGAGCAGCTGGTCGAAACAGACGCCGAGGAAGTCGACGTACATCAGCTCCACCACGGGACGCATGCCGGCCATCGCCGCGCCGACACCGAGACCGATGATCGCCGTCTCGGAGATCGGCGTGTCGCGCACGCGCTCACCGAAACGGTCGCGCAGCCCTCGCGTGAGCCCGAACACGTTGCCGCCCTCACCGACGTCGA
The DNA here is from genome assembly GCA_035563695.1 of Acidimicrobiia bacterium. Lineage (GTDB taxonomy): Bacteria > Actinomycetota > Acidimicrobiia > IMCC26256 > PALSA-610 > DATMUX01. Next base: position 1,799 of record DATMUX010000483.1, on the reverse strand, counting down.
CACCGGCGACGAGCACGCGGTCGTCGGCCTCGAGCTCGGCTTCGAGCGCAGTGCGGATCGCGTCCATCGTGCGGAACTGCGGCGCGTCCGGCGGCACCGGTCGCGGCTCGAGACGCGCGGGCCGGGGATGCACGACGAACTCCGTGAGTGTGCTCACGGGCGGGGCCGCGAGCCGGCGCGCCGCGTCGACGGCCTCGTCGAGCTCGCCCGCAACCGCCGATTCCAACGACGCGATCTCGCCGGCGGTCACGCCGGCCGCGCGCAGGCGATCCTCGTGCGCGCGCAACGGATCCCGCGCCTGCCACGCCTCGACCTCGCCCGCGGAGCGGTAGCGCTCGGGGTCGCCTTCGTAGTGACCGTGCCAGCGGTAGGTCGTTGCCTCGACGATCGCCGGACCATCGCCGGCGCGCGCCGCCGCGACGGCGTCGTGCATCACGGCCGCCGTTGCCGTCACGTCGTTGCCGTCGACCGCGACGTACGCAACGCCGTAACCCGCGGCGCGCCGCTCGAGGGATGCCGCGTGCTGCGTCGCCGCCGGGGAGAACTCGGCGTACCCGTTGTTCTCGCAGAAGAACACGACCGGCAGCCTCCACACCGCGGCGAGGTTCACCGCTTCGTGGAACGCGCCCTGCGCGACCGCGCCGTCGCCGAAGAACGCGACGGCCACGCCCCCGTCGGCGCGCAACTGGGCCGCCACCGCCGCGCCGGCCGCGATGGGAAGGCCCGCGCCGACGATCCCGTTCGCGCCGAAGATCCCGAGATTCGGATCGGCGATGTGCATCGACCCGCCCCGGCCGCGGTTCGTGCCGCCTTCCTTGCCCATGAGCTCGGCGAACATCCCGAGCGGATCCAATCCCTTGGCGAGGCAGTGGCCGTGGCCGCGATGCGTGCTCGTGATCACGTCGGCCGGGCGCAGCGGCCAGCACGCGCCGACGGCCGCGGCCTCCTGGCCGATCGACAGGTGCACGAAGCCGGGCACCTCGCCGTCGCGGTACAGCGCCGCGACCCGCTCCTCGAACCCGCGGATGACGAGCATCCGCCGGTGCATCTCGACCAGGTCGGCCCGCGAGAACATGGAGCGGGTATTGTACTGGTCGGTACAAGAGGGGACGGGGTAGACGGGCTCATGGCGGCAGAGATCGAGATCCCGGGCGCCTTCCCCGGCGGTGACGACGTGACGGGCAAGCGCGTCGTGCTCACGGGCGCCGGCCGCGGGCTCGGCCGCTTGCTCGCGCACGCGTTCTCGCGCGGTGGGGCGCGCGTCGCGCTGGTCGCCCGCACCGAGAAGGACCTCAAAGAGGTCGCCGACGACCTTCCCGGCCCGGCCCTGGTGCTCGCCGGTGACGTCACCGACGAGGCGTTCAACGAGAGCGTCGCCGACGCCGCGGTCGCAGAGTGGGGCGGCATCGACGTCTGGATCGCCAACGCCGGGATCTCGCCGATCGTGGCCGGACCGCTCGACACGAGCGCGCCGACGTGGCGCCGGGTGCTCGACGTGAACCTCACGGGTGCGTTCCTCGGTGCGCGGGCCGCGGCGCGCGTCATGCACGACGGCGGGCGCCTGATCTTCACGGGCTCCGTGCTCGGCGAGCGGCCGCGCGCGGGCCTCACCGCGTACAGCGCATCGAAGGCGGGGCTCGTGGGTCTGGCGAAGGGTCTCGCGCTCGACCTCGCACCCGCGGGTATCACCGTGAACGTCGTCGCGCCGGGGTGGTTCGACTCGCCGCTCGTCGAACCGTGGAAGCACGATGCCGACCTGGCGGGCGCGGTACTCGATCACACGGCCCAGCGGCGATGGG
>DATMUX010000482.1:0-2379 GCA_035563695.1 Acidimicrobiia bacterium | reverse complement strand
GTCGGCCGCGAACTCGCCGAGCTCACCGCGCGTGGCGACGACGAGCACGACGCGATGACCTTCCGCCTTGGCCCGCGCCATCGTCCCCGCGGTCGCGATCGCCTCGTCGTCGGGATGGGCGTGAAAGGTCACGAGCGTGTAGGGCACGGTCCTCCCCGCGGCTCACCCGCCTTGTGGCAGCCGTTCCGTGACGTTAGCGTCAGTCTTCAACTGACGCGTCGATGTACACCGGGGGACGAATGCGTGCTCGCACGAGATTTGGGCAATTCGCGACGGTCGGAGTCGCGATGGCGCTGCTGGTCGCAGCGTGCGGGAACTCCAAGTCGGGCAATCAGAACGCCTTGGTGACGCCGACGACCGGCGGCAACACGACCTCCGTGACCGAGGTCAGCGGGGCCGATCTGCAAAAGAACGTCCCGGTGAGCGCCCAGGGTGTGACGAACAGCGAGATCCACGTCGCCGTCATCACGTCGAAGACGAACCTCCTCCAGGGGCACTACGGCGAGTTCGCCGAGGGCATCCAGGCCTACTTCGACTACATCAACTCGCAGGGCGGGATCTACGGCCGGAAGCTGAAGATCACGTCGAACCGCGACGACCAGATGCTCAACAACGAGCAGCAGGTCAAGGCGAGCCTGGCTCAGGACAACGCGTTCGCCACGTTCGTCGCGACGCCGCTGTTCAGCGGCGCCGTCGACCTCGGGAACACGAACCCGCCGATGCCGACGTTCATCTGGAACATCAACCCCGAGATGGCCGGGCACTCGAACATCTTCGGGACCGAAGCCGCCCTGTGCTTCAACTGCATCGGTCAGGGACTCCCGGCGATGGCGAAGTCCCAGGGATTCACCAAGGTCGCGGTGCTCGGCTACGGCTCGACCGCGTCGTCGAAGGACTGCGCGACCTCGACGCGCGACAGCTTCACCAAGTATCCGACCGCCAAGGTCGTGTTCTTCGACAACAACATCCAGTTCGCGCAGGCCGACCTCAGCTCGCAGGTGTCGGCGATGAAGGACGCCGGTGCGCAGTTCGTCATGACGTGCATCGACCAGAAGGAAGCGCTCGTGCTCGCGAAGGAGATCGCGAAGGAGCACGCGAACATCGTCCAGAACCTGCCGAACGGTTACGACGCGCAGTTCGTCCACGACAACGCGGCGGTGCTCGAGGGCAGCTTCATCGAGCCGCGCTACGTGCCGTTCGAGAAGCAGCCGCAGCTGCCGGAGCTCAAGCTCGTGCAGCAGTGGGTCGCCCAGGGCGGCTACACGATGCGCGAGCTGACGGTGTCGGGCTGGATCGCGGCGCTGCAGTTCGTGCACGCGCTGAAGCTCGCCGGCCCGAACTTCTCGCAGAAGGGCATCATCGACGCGCTGAACATGGACACGAACTTCACCGCAAACGGGCTGCTGGTCCCCATCGACTGGACGAAGCAGCACTTCGACCCGAAGAAGTACCCACAGTACAAGGGGAAGTGGAACTGCTCGTCGGTGCTCAAGATCCACAACGGCCAGTTCGTGCCGGTCCTCGACCAGCCGGGCAAGCCGTGGGTGTGCGTCGGCGACGGTACGGAGCCGACACTCGCCACGCCGACCTACCAGAGCTTCGCTCCGGCCGGCTGACGGCGTGGCGCGGCGAACACGTACTTCCGGGCACTAGGCAGCGGTCATGGCCGACGTCCTCAGCGCGGTTCTCCGGGGCCTCAGCTTCGGCAGCGTCTACGCGTTGCTGGCCGTCGGCCTCGTGCTCACGTATCGCACGACCGGCGTGTTCAACCTTGCGTTCGGGCCGCAGGCGTTCCTGGCGGCGGCCGTCTACTACGACACACACATCGTGCACGGCTGGCCGCTGGTTCTCGCGCTGTTGCTGGCCGTCGTGGTCGTCTCGCCGATCGTCGGGTTGGTTCTCGACCGGTTCCTGTTCCGATATCTGAGGAGCGCGGGGGAGCTCGCGAAGCTGGTGTCGGTGCTCGGCCTGTTCGTCGCGCTCCCGCAGATGATCTTCCTGTGGTTCGGCACGAACGCGCACTCGAATGCGGTGGGCCTCATCCCGAACGGTGACGTCACCTACAAGGTGATGCACGGCGTCTTCCTGAGCCGCGACGACATCGCGATCGTCGTGACGGGAGTCGCGGTGTTCGTAGCGCTCACCGCGTTGCTGCGTTACACGTCGATCGGGTTGCGCATGCGGTCGGTCGTCGAGAGCGCCCGTCTCACCGAGCTCGCGGGCGTCGACGCCGACCGTTCCAGCATGACGTCGTGGGCGCTGTCGAGCGGCATCGCGGGTCTCGCGGGCGTGCTGTTGACGCCCGTGTTCGCCGGCCAGGTCGACTACGTGTCGTACCAGACGCTCGTGGTCGCGGCCATCGCCGCATCCGCCCTGGGC
>DATMUX010000481.1:0-2001 GCA_035563695.1 Acidimicrobiia bacterium | reverse complement strand
AGTGAGTGCTCGAGGTCGTGGTCGAGGACAGCGCTTGGAGCGGGCGGTTCGCGATACTGCCGCCGCCGGTCACGAGCACGACGACGAGGACCAGCGCGGCGACGGTCGCCACCACGGCGATACGGCGACGGACGAACACGTCCCGGCGGCGCTGAGGGGGAGAGCCCGGCGCGACTCCGTTCATCGTTTCCGACCCTACGCGCCGCGCGCCGCAAAGCCCTGCTCTAAATGCAGGCCGAAAGTCAGAACATCACGCGTCGACCGCGGGACGTTCGTCCGAACAGTCGGGTCGCCCGATGGGCGCGCCCATGTCCGCGCATCCGCGATGGCGATTCTGTCGTCAGCCGGCGATGCTGGCTACCGCCGCCGTGGGTGCGCTGCCGCCGAGGTTCATTGCGTTCCCGAAGGGCGCGTTCGCTCCATTGACCTCGGCGAGCCAGTAGCCGCCACCGCTCGGCGTCGGTTCGATGCCGGTCACCGCTACCGCGGTGCCGCCCGAGCCCCGGTAGACCGCGTCGCCGAAGACGAACACACCGCCGTCGGCGCCGACGACCCAATAGCCCTTGCCCGACGGCGTCGCCGCGATCCCCACGATCGGTTTGCCCGGGACGATGCCCAGCCCCGGCAACGAACCGTGATACGCGGCATCGCCGAAGCCGAACACACCGCCATCGGCGCCGACGACCCAGTAGCCCTTGCCCGACGGCGTCGCCGCGATCCCGACGATGGGCTTGTTCGGAACGATGCCAAGTCCCGGCAACGAGCCGTGCGGCGCGGCATCACCGAACGAGAAGATCGTTCCGTCGCTCTCGGTGAGCCAGTAGCCCGCCTTGGTCGGTGTCGACGCGATCCCGACGACGGGATGCGCCGGTGCGATGCCGAGTGTCTTCAGGGAGCCGTGCGAGACGTCCGCGCCGAAGTCGTAGACGTTGCCGTCGCGGCTCGCCGTGCGGAACCCGAGCGGCGCGCCGAGCTGTACCGAATCGACTTCGCTGCCGAGGATGGTGAACCACAGCGTGTTGTTCGGTCCGGTGGTGATACTGCCACCCTCACCCGACAGGGCCGCTTCGTTGGTGATCACGCCCGCAGTGGTCACGCGTTGCAGCTCGTTCGTGCTGGGAGAGGGGAGCCACAGCGCACCGTCGGGTCCGGCACCGATCGCCGAGCCGAACGCCGCCGGGTCCGCGTACTCCTTGACGGCGCCGGCTGTCGTGATCCGATCGATCGTCTTCTGGTCGTCGGCGACCCATAGCGCACCATCCGGTCCCGCCGCGATCCGACCGGGCGCGACGGTCAGAGGACCATCGTGCGGGATCGCCACGTACGACACGGCGCCACCGGTCGTGAGCTTGCCGACGCGCGCGTTGGCCGGGTCGGTGAACCACAAGTTGCCGTCCGAGCCGGCGGTGATGTCCTCGGCGCCGCGGCCCGCACCGGGGATCGCGAACTCGGTGATCACGCCCGCGGTCGAAATACGTCCGATCACGCGCGCGTTCTCCTCGGTGAACCACAACGCACCGTCCGGACCCGCCGTGATGAATTGCGGCCAACGCCCCGCCGTCAGCGCGTATTCGTGCACGACGCCTGCCGTCGTGACCCGCCCGATCTTGCTCGCCTGAAATTCGGTGAACCACAACGCGCCGTCGGAGCCCGCCGCCATACCACCCGAGTCGGCGCGAGCCGTCGGGATCGGGAAGTCGGTCACGACTCCCGCCGGCGTGACCCGGCCAACCGCCTGCCGGTACGCGTACGTGAACCACACGTTGTTGTCGGAACCGCGCGCGATACCGACGGGCGTCGGGCCGGAAGGCTTGGGAACCATGTGCCGCACGACGACGACGGCCGCGCCGGCGGTCCCCGCCCCGAGCATCAAGGTCGCCGTGGCCGTAGCCACCGCGACCGCGGCGGACAGAAGCCCGCGGGCATCCTTGCGTCCCACCCGGTACCTCCTGATCAGCACACGCATGCGAGTGCCCGACGGCCTTCGCGCCCGAACGTAGC
>DATMUX010000480.1:0-2973 GCA_035563695.1 Acidimicrobiia bacterium | reverse complement strand
CACCGTGCCGCTGGCCGAGGACACCCTCGGGCAGTTCCTCGACCCGCAGCATCACCCGTACCGGATCGCGGCCTCCTGGAACGCGGCGTTGCGCGCCATCGCCGCCGGCAACCCGCACATTCACTTGATCGACTGGCAGGCCGAGATCGCGACACATCCCGCGGTGAGCCTCGACGGCATCCACCCCGCCGACCCGGCGGGCACACAGTGGATCGCGTTGCAGTACCGCGCCGCGCTGGATCGCGACTGCGGTTGACGCGCTCGGATCGCCGTCAGCGCGGCTGCGAGCCGGGTTGGAACACGCCGGCCGGAACGCCGTCTTCGAGCTCTTCGACCGCCGGGGCGACGAACTGCGAGTGGTAGAGCTGCGAGTAGGGGCCTTCGTGCGCGAGCAGCTCGGCGTGCGAACCCTGCTCGACGATCCGACCCTGCTCCATCACGAGGATGACGTCGGCGCCGCGGATCGTCGACAGCCGGTGCGCGATCACGAAGCTGGTGCGATCCTTGCGCAGCGCGTTCATCGCCTCCTGGATGAGCACCTCGGTACGGGTGTCGACCGAGCTCGTGGCCTCGTCGAGGATCAGGATCGCCGGGTCGGCGAGGAACGCGCGCGCGATCGTCAGCAGCTGGCGCTCGCCCGCACTGATGCTGTCGCCTTCCTCGTTGATCATCGTGTCGTATCCGTCGGGCAATGAGTGCACGAACCGGTCGACGTACGTCGCCCGCGCCGCCTCGAGGATCTGGGCGTCGGTGGCGTCGGGATTGCCGTACGCGATGTTCTCGCGGATCGTGCCGCCGAACAGCCAGGTGTCCTGCAGCACCATGCCGATGTTCGAACGCAGCTCGGGGCGCGGGATCGTCGAGATGTCGCGCCCGTCGAGCGTGATCGCACCGCCGTTCAGCTCGTAGAAGCGCATGATGAGGTTCACGAGCGTCGTCTTGCCCGCGCCCGTCGGCCCGACGATGGCGACCGTCTGGCCCGGTTCGGCCAGCAGCGACAGGGACTCGATGAGCTGACGATCGGGGTCGTACGAGAACGTGACGTCGCAGAACTCGACCCGGCCCTGCACCTCGGGCAACTCGACGCCCACGGGCTCGGGGCTCTGCTCGTCGGCGTCGAGGAACTCGATGACGCGCTCGAACGAGGCGATCCCCGATTGGAACACGTTCATCGTCGACGCGAGCTGCGTCAACGGCATCGCGAAGTTGCGGGAGTACTGGATGAACGCCTGGATGTCGCCCACGGTGATCGCCCCGCTCGCGACACGGAGTCCGCCGACGACGGCCACGAGCACGTACTGGATGTTGCCCATGAACATCGTCAGTGGCTGCATCAGGCTCGACATGAACTGGGCACCGAACGAGGCCTCGAAGAGCTCGTCGTTGGTCTGGCGGAACCGCTCCTCGACCTCGTGCTGGCGCCCGAACGCCTTCACGACGTTGTGCGCGGTGAACGTCTCTTCGATCTGCGCGTTGAGCTGCCCCGTGCTCCGCCACTGCGCCATGAACCGGGGCCGGGCCCGCTTGGCGATCGACCGCATCCCGAAGACCGAGACCGGCACGGTCGTGAGCGCGACCACGGCCAGCAACGGTGAGATCGTGAACATCATCACGGAGACGCCGAGCAGCAGCAGCACCGAGGTGAGCATCTGGCTCAGCGTCTGCTGCAGGCTCTGCGCGACGTTGTCGATGTCGTTCGTCACGCGGCTGAGCAGGTCGCCGCGCGCCTGCTTGTCGATGTAGCTGAGCGGCAGCCGGTTGATCTTGTTCTCGACCTCGTCGCGCAGCCGGTACATCAGGCGTTGGATCACGCCGGCGAGGAGGTACGACGAGACGAGCGCCAGCAGCGCCGACATCCCGTAGACGAAGATCGCCCGCTCCAACGTGTGGTGCAGCGCCGTGAAGTCGATCCCGTGATGGCTCAGGACGCCGTGCACGATGATGTCGGTGCCGTGGCCGAGCACACGCGGTCCGAGCACGTTGAAGACCGCGCCCATGACCGCGAGCACGAAGACCGCGCCGAGGACGATCCAGTTCGTGCCGAGCATGCCGGCGAGGCGGCGCAACGCGGCCTTGAAGTCGCGCGAGCGCAGGCCGGGGACGCCCATCGACGAGAACCGCCCGGCCGCCCGATGATCGGGTGACGAGAGGTCGATCTCCTCCTCGGAGTGGTCGTCGACCAGGGTCATGCCGCGTCCTGTTCGCCGATTTGCGACTCGACGATCTCCCGATACGTCTCGCAGTCGCGGAGCAGCTCGTCGTGCGTACCGCTCCCGACGATCACGCCGTCTTCGAGCACCAGGATGTTGTCGGCGTTCATGATCGTGGAGACCCGTTGCGCCACGATGACCACACCCGACTGGCGCGTGTACGGGACGAGCGCGGCGCGCAACCGGGCGTCGGTCGCGAGGTCGAGCGCGGAGAACGAGTCGTCGAACACGTAGAGGTCGGGACGGCGAATCAGCGCGCGCGCGATCGACAGGCGCTGGCGCTGACCACCCGACACGTTGGTGCCGCCCTGCTCGATCCGTGCGTGCAGGCCGCCGGGCATGGCGCTCACGAAGTCCTTCGCCTGGGCGATCTCGAGCGCCGCCCACATCTCTTCCTCGGTGGCGTCGGGGTTGCCGAACTGCAGGTTGCTGGCGACGGTGCCCGAGAACAGGTACGCCCGCTGGGGCACGTAGCCGATCCTGCTCCAGAGCACTTCGGGATCGAGGTCGCGCACGTTGACACCGCCGACGAGCACCTCGCCTTCGGTTGCGTCGAACAGCCGCACGATGAGATTCACGAGGGTCGACTTGCCCGCGCCGGTGCTGCCGACGATCGCGGTCGTCTGGCCGGGCGCGGTCGCGAAGGAGATGTCGCACAACACCGGATGTTCCGCGCCGGGATAGCTGAAGCCGACGTCGCGGAACTCGAGGGCGCCGCGCCGGGCCATCTCCCGTACCGGCTCGGACGGGGGTTCGACGCTCG
>DATMUX010000479.1:0-3332 GCA_035563695.1 Acidimicrobiia bacterium | reverse complement strand
TCGGCCGCGACCAACCAATACCCGCGACCGCTCGGCGTCGCCGCCATCCCCACCACCGGCGCCGCCAACCGCACACCCCCCGCCGACCCGAAGAACCCCGCGTCGCCGTAATTGAAGATCCCGCCATCGGCTGCGACGAGCCAGTAGCCGAAGTGCGGGGTCGAGGCGATCCCTACGATCGGGGCTCGCAACGCGAGATCGGCCGCGCTCCCGGCGTAGGTCGCCCCGAACACGCGCACGGTGCCGCGCGCACCGACCAAGCGATAGCCCGACGCCGACGATGACGTCGACGCCGCGCGCGCGGGCTCGACCGCGGTCAGCGCCGCGGCAACGACGAGCCCGACCGCGAGCAACGCACCGGAGCGTCGCGACCGTTGCATGCTGTCCAGGCTGGACGGCCGCACCGCTCCGGTCAAGCGATGACGAGGACCTTCGGCGCGCGATCGAGGGAGCAGAGTCTCTGGATTTCCCCGGACGGCACGCGGACGATGCACCGATGCGAACGCACGGAAAATCTCCCGTCTGGCGCGCGCTGAGCGCCGTCGCGGTGCTCGTCGTGACGGGCGCGGCGTGCTCCAGCAGCAAGAGCGCCGGTTCCACCACGACGACCACCACAACCGCGACCTCGACCGCGACCTCGCCGGCGAGCACGGCGACCGGTGGAACGGCGAGCACACTGAACGACTGGAGCGGGATTCCCGACGTCGCGCGCAAGGTCGCTCCGTCGATCGTGACGATCACGACTGCGGAAGGCCTCGGGAGTGGGGTGATCTGGTCGTCCGGCGGCGTGATCGCCACCGACGCGCACGTGGTCGGCACGAACACGTCGTTGAAGGTGTCGTTCGCCGACGGGAAAGAGGCCGGCGCCACGGTGATCGCGACCGACCCCGTCACCGACATCGCGGCCGTCCGGGTAGCGCGCACCGGCCTGCCGGCCGCGACGTTCGAACAGGTGCTCCCCGCGCTGGGCGACCTCGCGATCGCGATCGGCAGCCCGCTCGGCTTCACGAACAGCGTGACCGCCGGGGTCGTCTCGGGCCTCGGTCGCGCCATCCCCGGCTCCGCGTCGCAGACGCAATCGCTCGTCGACCTGATCCAGACCGACGCCGCGATCTCGCCGGGCAACTCGGGCGGCGCACTCGTCGACGGAAGCGGCCGCGTGATGGGACTCGCAGAGGCGTACATCCCGCCGAGCGAGGGCGCAGTATCGCTCGGATTCGCGATCCCGTCGCACACCGTCGTCGACGTCATGAACCAGCTCCTCACCAAGGGCACGGTGTCGCATCCGTACCTCGGCGTCACGCCGGTCACGATCACGCCCGAGTTGCAACAGCAATTCGGTCTGACCCAGAGCGAAGGTGCGCTCGTGCAGGCCGTCGGAAGTGGCAGTCCGGCCGCGCAAGCGGGCATCCAACCCGGCGACGTCATCGTCGCCGCCGACGGCAAGCCGGTCACCAGCCCGGAAGACCTCATCACCGCGATCCGCGGCCACAAGCCCGGCGACACGATGCAGCTAACCGTCGCGCGGAACGGATCGACGAAGACCGTGACGGTGACCCTCACGGAGCGTCCGAAGCAATAAGCAGTCAGCCCCTCGCGCTACGGTGCGCCGGTGGCGAGGCAGCCGCTCCCCGACCTCTCGCTGTCGGACTGGGCCGTGCTCGCGATCGTCGCGGAAGGCCCGACCCACGGCTGGCCGATCGTGCGCGCGTTGCGGGCGGACGGGTCCATCGGGCGCGTTTGGACGGTCGCCCGCGCAGTCGTGTACCGGTCGCTGGCGACGCTCGTCGCGCGCGGCCTCGTCGAGGAGCACGGGGAAGTGCCGGGCGGGCGCGGGCCCCAGCGCACGATCGTGCGCGCGACGCGGTCGGGCCGGACCGCGCTGCGGCGGTGGCTCGACACGCCGGTCGAGCACGTGCGCGACGTCCGCACCGAACTCCTGGTCAAGCTCGCCGTACGGGAGCGCGCCGGCCTCCCGTCGCAGGAGCTGGTCGGGCGCCAGCTCGCGCAGCTCCAGCCCGTGTTCCGGGCCGTCGGGGCGCGCCCCGCGGGCGAGGGATTCGACCTCGTGCTGGCCCGCTGGCGGCGCGAGCAGGCGCTGGCGGTCGAGCGGTTCCTGAAGTCCCTGGCCCGCTAGTCTCACCCTGACTATCGTCAGTTGCTCGAGCTCTCGGGGGTCTTCGATGTTTCATGCATCTCGGCGCACCCTTGCGTCGATCGCGGTGTGCTGCACGCTCGTCGCGGCGGCGTGTGGAAGCAGCAGCAAGTCGTCGAGCTCCTCGTCGTCGACGGCCTCGGCTGCGACGGCCGGCGCCAAGCTGACGGGCTCGTTGAACGTGTTCGCGGCGGCTTCGCTGACGGCGGCGTTCACCGACTACAAGAAGACCCTCGAAGCGCAGAACCCGGGGCTGTCGATCACGAACAACTTCGCGGGCTCGCAGGCGCTCGTCACCCAGATCGAGAACGGCGCGCCCGCCGACGTGTTCGCGTCGGCCGACATGAAGAACATGCAGAAGCTCGTCGACAAGGGCCTCGTCGGCACGCCGCAGATCTTCGCCAAGAACAAGCTCGAGATCGCGGTCGCGCCCGGCAACCCGAAGCACATCACGAGCCTCGCCGATCTGGAACAATCGGGCATCGTGTTCGTACTGGAAGACCCCTCGGTGCCGGCCGGCAACTACGCGCGGCAGGCGTTCCAGAAGGCGGGACTGCCTGCGCCCAAGCCCGCGTCGAACGAGCTCGACGTGAAATCGGCGATCGCCAAGATCGAGTCGGGCGACGCCGACGCGACGATCGTCTACGTCACCGACGTGACCGCGGCCGGGAGCAAGGTCGAGGGTGTCGCGATACCCGAGAACCAGAACGTGATCGCCACGTACCCGATCGCCGTGGTCAAGGCGACGAAGAACCCGGCGGCCGCGCAGGGATACGTCGACGGGCTCGTGAACGGCCCCGGACGCCAGGCTCTGGAGGCGAGAGGCTTCCTTCCGCCGAGCTGATGGCGACGCGCACGGCTCCCGCGGCGCGACGCACGCGCCCGACGACGGACCGGGTGCCCGGCGTCGTGATCGCCGGGGCCACCTGCGCTGTGCTGTTCTTCGCGATACCGCTGCTCGGTCTCGTATGGCGCGCGCCCTGGTCGGCCGCGTGGAACGTGCTCTCGACGCCCGAGGCGCGTACCGCGCTGCGACTGTCGATCCAGACGTCGCTGTCGGCCACCGCGATCGCGCTCGTGCTCGGCGTACCGCTCGCGTGGGTCCAGGCGCGCGTCGCGTACCCCGGGCGGCGCGTCGTACGCGCCCTGGTGCTCCTGCCGATGGTGCTGCCGCCGG
>DATMUX010000478.1:0-2832 GCA_035563695.1 Acidimicrobiia bacterium | reverse complement strand
CGGCGGCGTACGCGCCCTCTCGGTGCTGCTCACGACGACACGCTCACCCGAGCACGTCGTCGCTTCGAACGCGGCGCGTGCTCTGGTGACCGTCGGCGGCGAGGGCATCACGATGCTGCGCCACGCCGCGACCCAGCCGGGACGGGCCGGCGCGTACGCGCGCGAGGCGCTGTCGGTCGCGGGGCTCGACGCGGACGAGCTCGATCCTCGAGGCGTCGCGTGATGGGCGCGGTGCGCGAGTTCGTGCACGGGTTCGACTGGTTCGTCCTCGTGTACTTCCTCACGTTGAACTCGATCTACCTCGCGCTGATCCTGCTCGCGGCCTACGACATCGCGCACCTCATCAGGCGCGAATCGATCGTCGACTACGACGACATGTTCGCCAACCCGTTGACGCCACCCGTCTCGATCGTCGTTCCCGCATACAACGAGGAAGCCGTGATCCTCGACAGCGTGCACGCGATGCTCGCACTGCGGTATCCGGAATTCGAGGTCATCGTCGTCGACGACGGATCGACCGACGGCACGTTCGACCTGCTGGCGGAGGCATTCGAGCTGCGGGCCGTGGAACGCGTGATACCCAGCAGGGTTCCGACGATCGGCCGCGTCCTCTCCGTGCACGTCGCATCGAGCGGCGAGCCGCTCGTCGTCGTGCGCAAAGAGAACGCCGGTCGCCGTTCGGACACGGTGAACGTGGGCATCGACCTCGCGCGGTATCCGCTCGTGTGCATGGTCGACGCCGACTCGATCCTCGAAGACACGGCCCTCCTGCGGGCGGCGAAGCCGTTCGTCGACGACCCGCAACGCGTCGTGGCCGTGGGCGGGGTGATCCGGACCGCGAACGGGTCCGACGTGTACCGCGGGCGCGTCGAGGACGCGCGCATGCCCAAGGGCTGGCTCCCGCGCATCCAAACGGTCGAGTACCTGCGCTCGTTCCTGCTCGGACGGCTCGGCTGGTCGCGGCTGCAGGGACTCCTCATCATCTCGGGCGCGTTCGGCATCTTCCGCCGCGACGTCGTGATCGCGGCCCGCGGCCTCGACCTCGAGTCGCTCGGCGAGGATGCGGAGCTCGTCACGACCGTGCACGAATACCTCCGCCGCGCCCGCCGCGACTACCGCATCGTGTTCGTTCCGGAACCCGTGTGCTGGACGGAGGTGCCCGAGACGCTGAGCCAGCTCGGCAGCCAACGGCGCCGATGGTCGCGCGGGCTGGCGCAGCTGCTGCGCAAGCACCGGCGCATGATCGGCAACCCGCGGTACGGCCGGATCGGCCTGGTCGTGCTGCCGTACTACCTCGCGTTCGAGCTGCTCGGCCCCGTCGTGGAAGTCCTCGGCCTCGGCGTATTCGGGATGTCGATCGCGCTCGGGGCCGTCGGCGGGTGGTTCGCGCTGGCCTTCGCCGCGGCCGCGATCGGCTACGGACTGATCCTGTCGGTCTGCGCGCTGGCGATCGAGGAGTTCGCGTTCCATCGCTACCGGCGCTGGACCGACCTCCAGCGGGCGTTCGCGGCCGCGATCGTCGAGAACCTCGGCTACCGGCAGATGCACGCGTGGTGGCGGCTCCAGGGCCTCATGGACGAGATCGTCGGGCGCCGCGCGTCGTGGGGCACCATGACGCGCCAGGGGTTCACGAGCTCGTCGAACAGCACCGAAGCAGCGCCCGATGCGGTGGCCGAGAAGGTCAGCGCGTGAGGAGCGGCGTCGCGAGCTCGGCGAGCGACCGTTCCGGGCGGGCGCCCAGGTGCGAGATCACCTCGGCCGCGGCGAGCGATCCGAGCCGGCCGCACGTACCGAGCGGGTAGCCCTCGGTGAAGCCGTAGAGGAACCCGGCCGCGTACAGGTCGCCGGCGCCCGTCGTGTCGAGCGCACGATCGACCGGATGGGCGTCGACCACGTGCACGTCCTCGCCGTTCACGATGACGGATCCGTGGGGCCCGCGGGTGAGGGCGGCGATCTCGCAGTGACCGCGGACATGATGCAACGCCTCGTCGAAGGTGTCGACCTCGTACAGCATCGTGATCTCGTGCTCGTTCGCGAACAGGACGTCGATGCTCGACTCGATGAGCTCGCGGAACTCACTGCGATGGCGGTCGACACAGAACGGGTCGGAGAGCGTCAGCGCGACACGCCGGTCGGCCCGATGGGCGATCTCGGCGGCCCGGCGGATCGCGTCCTTCGCCCGGGCCTCGTCCCAGAGGTAGCCCTCGAGGTACGTGACGCTCGCGCCCGCGACCACGGCCTCGTCGATCGCCGACCGATCGAGCTGGTTGGCGGCACCCAGATACGTGCACATCGTCCGCTGGGCATCGGGCGTGACGATCACGAGGCACCGCCCGGTCGGCACGCCGTCGGCGGCGACCGGCGACTCGAAGTGCACTCCGAGGCTGCGCAGGTCGTGCGTGAACACCTTGCCGAAGGTGTCGCCGGCGACGCGGCCGATGTAGGCACCGCGCCCGCCGAACGACGCGAGGCCGGCCGCGGTATTCGCCGCCGAGCCGCCCGAGACCTCGGTCGCCGGGCCCATGTGCCCGTAGATCTCGTCGGAGCGGGCGGCATCGACCATCGTCATGGCCCCACGCTCCACGCCGGTGCGGATCACGAACGCGTCGTCCTCGTACGACAGCACATCGACGAGCGCGTTTCCAATTGTGACAACGTCGAAACGGGTCATCCGTGCGTCCCCATGTCCTTCCGGGCGCTGCGAGCCGGCGCGAGCAGGCTCACGCCGCGCGGCGCCGGCATCTGCGCGCCGCTCCGCGTCACGGCTTCGCACCCAGCGTGACCGGCTGCGCGGTGTGTGCGTGCTCGTCGACCGGGCGCAACCGTCGCCCC
>DATMUX010000477.1:0-3465 GCA_035563695.1 Acidimicrobiia bacterium | reverse complement strand
CACTGCACGAGCCGGGCGAGCGCGGCCGCACCGTCGACGTACTCGGCGCGCGCCAGCTCGTCGGCGCGCACGGTCGCGCGCCGCACGAGGTTGGTCATCCCGACGCCGTGCGAACGCAACGCGTCGAACGGATCGAGCGCGCGCGTCACGAGCCCGGCCGCGAGCGCCGCGGGCCAGAAGCGGTTTCCGGGACGCGCGAAGCCGGCGCCCGCGTCGGCCGAGTACACACTCGGATTCAGGCCGACGATCAGCACGCGCATGCCCGGCCCGACGGTGTCGGGCAGCATGCGGGCCCGCGTGGCCTCGACGTCGATCCACTCCTCGCCGTCGTCGACGAACGCATCGATCGCGAAGCCCGCCCTCTTCACGACGTCGCGGAGCCGCTCGGCGGACCACCAGGTGAAGTGGCGGCCCGGGAACCGATCGTCGACGTTCTCGCGGCGGCGATCCGACGTCACCTGGATGTGCAACGCGCCGCCGAGCGCGAGCGCACGGTGCAGCTCGGCGAGCGCCATCGGGAGCTGCTCGGCCGCGATGTGCATGTACGAGCGGTGCGCCCACGCCCCGGTGAGCGCACCCGCGCGGAAGGGCAGGTGCTCGAGGTCGGCGACGGCGGGCCACGCGCCGGGCGCGAACGCGCGTACCTGCGCGGCCATCGCGGGCGCCGCGTCGAACGCCACGACCGGCGCGCCGAGGTCGCCGCTGTGCCAGCCCGGGCCACAGCCGACATCGGCTCGGATGCCGGCCGGGACCCGCGCGACGAACGCATCCAGCGCCGGCGGCCGCGGCCGGCGCCGGTGCTCGATCCAGGAGCCGACGTTGTGCTCGTAGACGTCGACGGTGCTGCGGTCCATCGACCGCAGAGGTTGGCACACGCGCGGCCTGTTCGTGGGGCGACGCGTATCGGCTCGGCGACCGACCCGGCGCGCCGTGCGAGTAGGGTCGGCGCATGCTCACCGCTGCCGCGTTTCGGGAGCTGCTCGACGCGCCGCTCCCCGCGCTCATGGAGGCTGCGGCCGCCCGCCGGGACGAGCGGTTCGGCACCCGCATCACGTACTCCCCCAAGGTGTTCGTGCCGCTCACGATGCTGTGCCGCGACCGCTGCGGCTACTGCACGTTCGCCAAGCCGCCCGCCCGGCTCGACGCTCCGTACCTCACCGAGGAGCAAGTGCTCGAGCTGGCGACGCGCGGCGCCGCGCTGGGCTGCTTCGAGGCGCTGTTCACGCTGGGCGAGGCGCCGGAGGACAGGTACCCGCAAGCTGCCGGCTGGCTGCAGGCACACGGATACGCGACGACGGTCGACTATCTCGCGGCGATCGCCCGCCGCGTGCTCGACGAGACCGGCCTGCTGCCTCACGCCAACGCCGGCGCGCTGGACGAGGACGCGCTGCGGCAGCTGCGTGCGGTCAGCCCGTCGCAGGGCATGATGATCGAGACGCTCGCGGCGCGCCTGCACGAGCCCGGGGGCCCGCACCACGGCGCGCCCGACAAGACGCCCGAGCGCCGGCTCGCCACGCTGCACGCCGCCGGCCGGGCGCGCGTGCCGTTCACGACGGGGATACTCGTCGGCATCGGCGAGACGCGCGCCGAGCGCGTCGACGCGCTCGTCGCGATCGCCGACGCGCACGTCGAGCACGGCCACGTGCAAGAGGTCATCGTGCAGAACTTCCTGCCCAAGCCGGGCACGGCGATGCACCGCGCGCCCGCCTGCCCGACCGACGAGTTCCTCTGGTCGATCGCGGCCGCCCGCTTGATCCTTCCCGGCGACGTGCACCTCCAGGCTCCGCCGAATCTCAGCGACGATCTCGCGCCGCTGCTCGCGGCCGGCATCGACGACTGGGGCGGCGTGTCGCCGCTCACGATCGATCACGTGAACCCGGAACGACCGTGGCCCGCGGTCGATCGGCTGCGCGCCGCGACCGAGGCCGCGGGGTTCGCGCTCGCACCTCGCCTCACCGTGTACCCCGAGTACGTGGCGCGGCCCGACGAGTGGCTCGACGCCGGCGTGCGCACCGCCGTGCTCGTCGCCTCCGACATGGACGGCCTGGCCCGCGACACCTCGTGGTCGCCCGGCCGCGACGACATCAGGCCGCCCGCGCTGTTGCCCGCGCCCGTCCCGGCGCGCGCCGGCGGCGCGGTCGGCGAGGTGCTCGCGGGGGTGCTCGACGGCCAGGAGGTCGGCGTCGACGAGATCGTCACGTTGCTCGGTGCGCGCGGGCCCGAGGTCGCGCAGGTGGCGGCCGTCGCCGACGAGTTGCGGCACGCGATCGCCGGCGACGAGGTGACGTTCGTCCGCAACCGCAACATCAACTACACGAACGTCTGCACGTTCCGGTGCAAGTTCTGCGCGTTCTCGAAGGGGCCGCTCTCCCTGAACCTGCGCGGGAAGCCGTATCTGATCGAACTCGAGGAGATGCAGCGCCGGGTCGTCGAGGCCGTCGACTGCGGTGCGACCGAGGTGTGCCTCCAGGGCGGCATCCATCCCGACTTCGACGGCGACTACTACGTCGAGGTGGCGCGCGCCGTCAAGGAGGCCGCGCCGCAGATCCACGTGCACGGGTTTACGGCGCTCGAGGTGACGGAAGGGGCCCGGCGCCTCGGCATGCCGCTGCACGAATACCTCCTCCGCCTGAAGGAGGCCGGTCTCGCGACGCTGCCGGGCACCGCGGCCGAGATCCTCGACGACGAGGTGCGCGCGGTGATCTGTCCCGACAAGGTGAACACCGAGGAGTGGCTGTTCGCGCACCGTACCGCGCACGAGGTCGGGCTCCGCTCGAACGTCACGATCATGCACGGTACGGTCGAGCGCCCGGTGCACGTCGCCCGTCACCTGGCGCGGACGCGCGAGCTGCAGAAGGAGACCGGCGGTTTCACCGAGTTCGTGCCGCTCCCGTTCGTGCACATGGCGACGCCGATCTTCATCCAGGGCAAGGCCCGCAGAGGGCCGACATTCCGCGAGGTGCTGCTGATGCACGCGGTCGGGCGCATCGCCTACCGCGACACCATCCCGAACGTGCAGGTCTCGTGGGTGAAGTGCGGTGTCGAGGGCGCGCGGCAGGTGTTGCAGGCCGGCGCGAACGACCTCGGCGGGACGTTGATGGACGAGAACATCTCGCGCGCGGCCGGGGCGAGCCACGGCCAGGAGCTCGACGAGGCCGAGTTCCGCGCGATCGTCGAGCCGATCGGCCGCACGCTCGCGCAGCGCACGACGCTCTACGGTCGCACGCGGACCGTGGGGCGACGGCTGCGCCCGGTCGACGAGCACGCACACACCGCGCAGCCGGTCACGCTGGGTGCGAAGCCGTGACGCGCGTATTCCGGAACGACACGGGGACGCACGGATGACCCGTTTCGATGTCGTCACAGTAGGGAGCGGCGCGCAGATGCCGGCGCCGCGGGGCGTGAGCCCGCTCGCGCCGGCTCGCAGCGCCCGGAACGACACGGGGACGCACGGATGACCCGTTT
>DATMUX010000476.1:0-2772 GCA_035563695.1 Acidimicrobiia bacterium | reverse complement strand
AGAGGTAGCCGCAGCCGGGCTCGAGCTGGGCCGACGCATCGCGCACGATCGCGCGCAGCCGGCGACGGACACGGTTGCGCGTCACCGCGGGACCCACGGCCCGCCCGACTGCGAACGCCACGCGCGGCGGCTCATCGCGGGTGCCGAGCACCGCGGTCCTCATCTCCACGCACCCCGCACGACGGCGGCGGCCGCGCGCCAACGCCCGAAACGACCGACGATCACGGACGCGCCAGATCAGGCCGAGAGGTTGGCGCGGCCCTTGGCGCGTCGGCGGCCGATCACGGCGCGCCCCCCGCGCGTGCGCATCCGGAGCCGGAATCCGTGCTTCTTCTTTCGCTTCCGGTTGTTCGGCTGAAACGTCCTCTTCACGCATGGCCTCCTCGAGGTCGCCCACGGATTCGGGGCCGAAGTTGGGGCCCCGGGGCGGGCGCGCGACACGCGAATGACAGCGTCGCGCGCAGGCGGACGCGCCAGTGTAGGGCGAGGCCGGACGCCGCGGCAATCCGCCCCCGGAGCGCCCCGGGAGCCCCTCCCGCCGGGCGGCGGTTGCTTGTTGGCAGCGAGCACGCGCGCTAGCGTCTCGTCCCCCGGCGGGCCGCCCCGGCCCGGGTCCGTCGAGGCTTGTGGACGACTTCCCCGCTCGGCGCCGGTGACAACGAGGGGAACCCGGTCCGCACGCACGCGGATCCGTTCTCCACACATGTGGAAAGCCCTGTGGACATCGGGGCTGGGGGACAATCGGGAGTCGACGTGGGCACTCCAGCAGCAGATGACCTCTGGGCGAAGGTCGCCGCCGCGGTTCGCGCCCAGCTGTCGGAAGCGACGTGGAACACGTGGTTCCAGGGCGTCCACGCCCTCGATCTGACCGACGACACGCTGGTGCTCGGCGTGCCCAGCGTGGTGGCGGTCGAGCGCATCCGCACCAGCTACCTCGGCCTCCTGACGGACGCCGTGCAGGCGCTCACGGGCCTCCCGCACTCCATCGAGCTGATGGTCGCCACCACCCCCCGGCCGATCCCCTCGGCCGACGAGCTGCCCGCCGTAGCGGCGCACGTCGAGCCCGTCGACGAGCGCGCGCGTGTCAGCGAGCCGGAGCCGAACGCGGTACACGCATGGCCGACCACCCAGCTCAATCCCCGCTACACCTTCGACCAGTTCGTCATCGGGGCCTCGAACCGGTTTGCGCACGCTGCGGCACTGAGCGTGGCCGAGAGCCCGGCGCGTTCGTACAACCCCTTGTTCATCTACGGGCCGGCCGGGC
This sequence comes from Acidimicrobiia bacterium, assembly GCA_035563695.1. Classification (GTDB taxonomy): domain Bacteria; phylum Actinomycetota; class Acidimicrobiia; order IMCC26256; family PALSA-610; genus DATMUX01. The sequence goes on along the minus strand of DATMUX010000476.1, from coordinate 1,508 downwards.
TCGGCAAGACCCACCTCCTGCACGCGATCGGTCACCATGTGCGCGCGCTGTTCTCCAGCAAGCGCATTCGCTACGTCTCCACCGAGACCATGATGAACGAATTCGTCGATGCGATGCGCTCGAAGGGCATGCCCGCGTTCAAACGGCGCTACCGAGACGTCGACGTCCTGCTCGTCGACGACATCCAGTTCCTCGAACGTACGGAGCAGCTCCAGGAGGAGTTCTTCTACACCTTCAACGATCTTCACGGCCGGGGTAGCCAGATCGTCATCTCCTCGGACCGTCCGCCGAAGTCGATCGCCACGATCGAAGACCGCCTGCGCAGCCGCTTCGAGTGGGGCCTCATCACCGACATCCAACCCCCCGAGTTCGAGACCCGACTCGCGATCTTGCGCAAGAAGGCCGAGGCCGAGCACCTCGACGGCATCCCTGACCCGGTGCTGGCGTTCATCGCCGAGAACGTCGTCGACAACGTGCGGGAGCTCGAGGGCTCCCTGATCCGTGTCGCCGCGTACTCGAGCCTGCATCGGGTTCCGCTCGACGAGGATGTCGCCAAGCAGGTGCTGGCAGACCTGTTACCCCCATCGCGACCTCGGATCATCACACCGCAGCTGATCCTCGAGGAGACGGCCAAGATGTTCGGCTGGACGGTAGACGACCTCTGCGGGAAGAGCCGCCGCCGGCCCCTCGTCACGGCCCGCCAGATCGGCATGTACGTCTTCCGGGAGCTCACCGACTACAGCTACCCGAAGATCGCCGAGGAGTTCGGGGGCCGGGATCACACCACCGTGATGCACGCGTGCGAGAAGATCCGTGCGCAGATGGCCGAGAAGCGCGTGGTGTTCGAGCAAGTGAACGATCTCATCAGCCGGATCAAGCATGGCGCGAGTGGATAACGCTGTGGATACTGGGGGAAATCGCGCGCGTACTGGGGACGGAGGGACGCCGGTCCGCAGCGCGGAGTGTCGACCTGTGCACGACGGTGGAAGGTGCGGTGCGGCCCGAAACACAGTAGGACCTGCGGTTCCATTCCGTTTTCCACAATTCACAGCCCCTACTACTACAACGAGAAATTTCACTCAGGTGTCGAGGAGGACAGCGTGAAGTTCCGGTGTGAACGAGACACGCTCGCGGACGCCGTCGCGACTGCGCAGCGAACGGTCGCGAGCCGCAGTGGTGCGCTCCCGGTGCTCCAGGATTTGCGCGTCACCGCGACCGATACGGGTCTCGAGCTCATCGGCTCCGATCTCGAGATCACCAACCGTGTGCACGTCCCCGCCGATGTCGAAGAGACGGGCGTCGCCGTTGTGCCGAAGTTGCTCGGTGACATCGTGCGCAAGCTGGAGCCGGGCCCTGTCACCGTCGCGGTCACCGGTGACGAGGCGGTGATCACGGCCGGCCGGTTCTCGACCTCGTTGCGGCTCAAGCCGGCCGAGGACTACCCGCGGCTCGCGCCGAGCGACGGTCAGGGGGTGCGGGTCGACGCCGCGGTGTTTGCTGCGGCATTG
>DATMUX010000475.1:0-2729 GCA_035563695.1 Acidimicrobiia bacterium | reverse complement strand
TGACGAGTGGGGCCGACAAGGTGTCCGAAGCGAACGACGTCGCCGACACGGGTTCGAACCTGAAGCCCGGCGAGACGCGCACGCTCGACGCGACGCTGGCGGCCGGGAACTACGCGCTCGTGTGCAACATCGCGAAGCACTACGGCCTCGGTATGCGCGCGGGGCTCACGGTCTCGTGACAGCGTTCCGGCAGCGGCCGATGATCACGGGCCGCCGTCCGGCGGGCGGGCGGTGGTGAGGGAGCGCAGGAAGTCGCCGTAGGCCTGACCCTTGCCGGGCACGTCGTCGCGCGGCAGACCGAGCGCCTTCTCGGCGATGATGTTGCGCTGGATCTCGTCGGTCCCGCCGTAGATCGATGACGCCGGTGCGAACACCATCGCCGCGCTGAACCGGCCGCCTTCCGCGCCGTCGGGCGGCGCGAGCATCGCGTCGGCACCGAGGATCTCGCCGCTGAGGCATGCTGCGGTCTTCACGATGCGCGTCTGCGCGACCTTGCCGAGATTCGCGATCCCCTGTCCGCCGCCCGTCTTGGCTTCGGCCTTGGCGCGTTGCGCGTTCCACTGCCCGAGCTTCGAGTAGGAGAACAAGCGGGCGAGCTCCTGGCGCACGTGCGGGTCGCCCGCGCGCCCCTGCGTCGTGGCGAGTCGGGCGACGTCGGCGAACTGCACGATGAGGTTGCCACCGGGTTCCCCGTCGCGCGCGGCATCACCGGCGCGCCGACCGAGGAACCCGCCCTTCGGGCCCGGCACCGGGAAACCCGTGTGCACGCCACCGGCGCCGATGCCGGAGCGTTCGAAGAACAGGGTCGTCTGCGTCACCGCCCAGCCGTTGCCCGCGCCGCCGATGAGGTCGGCATCTTCGGCGACGGCGTCGTCGAAGAACACTTCGTTGAACACGGCTTCGCCCGTCATCTCACGCAGCGGCCGGATCGTCACTCCGGGTTGGTCGAGCGCGAACGCGAACCACGAGATCCCCGCATGCTTGGGCGCGTCGAAGTCGGTGCGGGCCAGCAACATGCCGAAGTCGCACTCGCGCGCCATGCTGCTCCATACCTTCTGGCCGTTGATGATCCATTGGTCGCCGTCGCGCTCGGCGCGCGTCGTGAGGCCCGCGAGATCCGATCCCGAGCCCGGCTCGCTGAAGAGCTGGCACCAGTTGATCTCGCCCTCCAGCACGGGTGGGACGTGCCGCACGATCTGCTCTGATGTCCCGTGCGCGAGGATGGTCGGCGCGGCCATGAGCAGACCGAGTCCGCCCGGCGGGCGCAACGCGCCGAACTCGGCGAACGCGGCGCGCACCGTGCGGCCGGCGGTGCGGTGCAGCCCACGCCCGCCCTGTTCGGCGGCGAAGTGGGGCGCGGTCCAGCCGGCGCGGCCGACGATCCGCCACCACTCGTCGACGGTCAGGTCGGGATCCCAGTGCTCCTCGAGCCACGCGCGAACCTCGTCTCGCAACGCACCGTCTTCGATCACCTCGCGTGTCATCAGCTCTCCAAAACCTCGCGCCCGTCATCGCACATGATCCGAACACGACGAACGCCCGGTCGCGGACGCCGAGATCCATCGGTCAGCCTGGCTCCGGAACGTCGAAGTGCTCGTCGCGCAGCTCGAACGCGCGCTTGGTGCCGTGCTGCGCCCGCGTCTTCACGAAGTTGAATTCGCCGTTTTCGAACTGCAGGTTCGTGCCGAAGGCGTGGAAGAGGTAGCTCGCGACCTCTTCGCCCTGGTACGCCTGCAGCTGCTCCACCAGACGGAACGCCTCCTTCGCCATGACGATGCCGTCGGCCGGCATCCGCGCCGCCTTCCGGGCCCACCACGCCGCCCGCGCCTCGACGTCGGCGTCGTCGACGACCTCCGTGAAGATACCGAGATGTTCCACTGTGCCGGCCCGGATCGTGTCGCCCGTCAGCAGCAATCGCCGTGCGAGCACCGGACCGAGGCGATGGAAGAACATGTGCAGTGAGCCGAGAGCCGGACCGAGGAAACGCGTGGCCGGCATCCCGATCTCGGCGTCGCGCGCGATGACTGCGATATCGGCCATCAACGCGAGCTCGAAGCCGCCGCCGAGCGCCAACCCCCGAACCTCGGCCACGACGACCTTCGGATAGCCCATCAGCTCGTGGTAGAACGCGAACGTTCTGCGGTCGACAGCAAGCCGGCGCCGTTGACTCGGCCGTCGTCTCTCGCCGTCGCCGGCCGTCTCGTACCAGGTGTACGCGTTGCCCATGTCGGCGCCCGACGAGAAGACGCCCCCTTCGCCGCGCAGCAGCACGACCTTCATGCGGTCATCGACGGCCAGCTCGTCGAGATACGCGCCGAGCTGTTCGCGCATCGGCGGGTCGTAGGAGTTGCGCCGCTCGGGGTTGTTGATCGTGAGACGCGCGATCCCACTCGCGTCGTCGCGTTCGATCACGATCCGCCGGTCGGTCACAGGGAACGCCTTCTACGTTGCGGCTGCACCGTCGCGACCCTACACTCTTACATCTAGATATTTCTACCGATCCGGGAGGCGCGGGAGGCTGGCGCGATGGACTACGAGAGCATCCGCTACGACGTAGCCGATCGCGTCGCCACGATCACGCTCGACCGGCCCGACCGGCTCAACGCACTGTCGCGAGCGATGATCGACGAGCTGCGCGACGCCTACGCGCGCGCCGAGGCCGATCCCGATGCTTGGCTCCTCGTGGTCACCGGCGCGGGCCGCGCGTTCTGCACGGGTGCCGACGTCGA
>DATMUX010000474.1:0-3609 GCA_035563695.1 Acidimicrobiia bacterium | reverse complement strand
GCGCCGCCGTAGTCGGCGACGACGACGTTTGCGCCCTCCGCGGCCGCGGCGAGCGCAGTCGCGCGACCAATGCCGCGGCCCGATCCCGTGATGACAACGGATTTGCCCTCGAGAGTCGAGCCCATCACCTCTCCAATCAATCGTCGAGTGGCACGAGGCGCGGCGGCGCGCCGAGCGCCAGGGGCGGCGCGCCGTACGGCCGCCACGGGATGCCCACGAGCCGGCGTCGACCCCACTCGCCGTGCTCGACCGCGGTCAGGAACCCCCGTGCTTCCAGCTGCGCGCTCGCCAGGAGACCCTCGGCGTCCATGACCTGCTCGGCCGGAACGCCGGCCGCCCGGAGATTGCCCGCGAGCTCGCACGCGGTTCGCGTCCGCGTTGTTTCGGCAATGACGGCGTCGAGCAGGTGCCGTCGGTCGAAGCGACCGGCGGCCGATCCGAACGCGGGATCGGCGAGCGGCTCGTGCCCGAGCACCTTGCCCAGGCGCGCGAACTGTTCGTCGCCGTCGACCGCGAGCGCGAGCCATCCATCGGAGGTCGGGTAGACGCCGTGCGGCGCATAGGGCGACAACTCGTTCGCGCGGTCGACCGAAGCGTCGCTGTGCCCGTCGAGGCTCGCGGCCCCGACGAACTCGTTGAAGTGCGCGACGACGAGATCGGCCATCGAGAAGTCGATACCGGCACCCGCATTTCCTCCCGGTCCGACGGCCCAGGCCGCGACGATCGTCGCGAGCGCGTACGCGGAAACGAGGTCGGCCCACGCGATGTCGATCTCGGCGCTCTCGCCGTCTTCGGTGCGGGTGAGAAACCCGAGCGCGCACGCCGCCTGCAGGTTGTACGCGTACGCGCGGTAGTTGGCGTACGGGCCGTCCTGGCCGAAGCCGGAGGAGCTGATGGCGAGCACGTCGGGATGCTGCGCGAGTGCAGTCGACGCGCCCAGCCCGAGCGCCCGAGCGCGCTTGGGCCCCAGGTTCTCGAGAATGACGTCGGTCGTGCCCAGCAGCGCATCGAGCCGGTCGCGGCGCGCGTCGACGTCGAAGGCCGCGCTGCGCTTGGAGTGGTTCATCAGCGCGAAGTACGCGGACCGCTCCGTCCCTTGCTGCCCGTCGATGTACGGGCCGCGCCGGCGGTACATGTCGAGGCGCGCGAGGTCTTCGAGCTTCGTGACCTCGACGCCGAGCGTCGAGAGGATCGCGCCCGCGAGCGGGACCGCGAGCACGCGACTCGCCTCGAGCAGCCGCAACCCGCGCAGCGAGCGCAACCGCCGCGGGCGGCGCGGGTCGGCATCGTTCCCGCCGTCGAGGATGCGGAACGGCAACCCCACGACGCTCGCCGAGCGACCGTCGCCGAGCGCGAGGGACTCGAACGCGTCACGATGCGCGAGCTGCGGCGAGTCGAGGATTTCCACAGGCGGGTACACCGCCGTGGCGGGCACGCCGTGTGACTGCAGCAGTGTCTCGGCGTCTTGCTTCGTACGCACCCGGGTCCACGCCACCACGTGCGCGTCGACCTCCTCGGCCGCCTCGATGCGCGACTCCACGGTCGCGAAATGATCGGCCCACTCGGGCGAACCCATCGCCGTGACCACGCCTTCCCATTGATGGTCCTCCATGGCCGAGATGCGGATGAGACCGTCGGTGCACTCGTAGAAGCTGGCCGGCGCGCCGTAGCGCTTCGCGCCACCGATGCTGCCGGTGTCGAGGAGCAGGCCGCCGACCTCGAGCACCGTGCCCATCGCCAGCGTCGCCTCGACCGCAGCGAGATCGAGATGGACTCGTCCGTTCGTGCCCGCAAGATCGAGCGCATGGCACGCGGCGAGAGCGGCCGCCTGCCCGGTGTTCAGCAGCGACTGCTGCCCCGCGAGCTTCAGCGGTTGACCGGTGCGTTCGTCGCGTACCGCCGACAGCATCCCGCCGGCCGCGGCGACCGTGATCTCGGTCGCGACGTCGCTGGCGCGCCCACCGCTCAGGCCGAACGCGCTGATCGACACCCACGCTCGCGGATTGTGACGGTCGACGAATGCAACGTACGGCGCAACGTCCGAGAGTGACGTGAGCGCGCCGAGCGCACCGAGGACGCGGTCGAACACGATGACGTCGAAGGCCACTCCATCGGTGCCCTCGATCAACTCCGCGACTCCCGTTTCGTTCTGCATCGTCAGGCCGCGCTTGCCGTGATCGAGGATGACCGAGAGCAAGCTCGTGCCGTCGCGGCCGCGAGCTGCCCGAGGCCGCCCCCGCCGATGCGGACTCGACGGTTCGATCACCGTCGTCACGTCGGCACCCAGCGCGCACAGGATGCCGGTCGCGGCGGCGCCGGCGACACCGTCGCCGAGCTCGAGGACGCGCACACCGCTGAGAAAGTCCGCGCGTCGCGCTACGGCATCGGTCACGGCGCGGACGCCTCGGGTACTTGGCTCGGGTCGTACGCGGGTATCGAGGCCGGTCGACCGCTGCTCGTCGGGAGGATCACCACCACTCGGGCGTCACATGTACGTTCGCCGCGCTGGTTCTCGCCCCACGCATCGATGGTGACCGTGCTCCCCGCACGGTCGATGTCGCGCACCACGCCCGCGATGAAGTGCGCGTCGCCGAGGTAGTTGAACTTTCGAACGGACGCCGACATCTTCCAGATCCACGAGTCGTCGCCCATCCAGTTCGTCACCAGGTGCACCATCCAGTTGGAGCGCATCACGCCGTAGTCGTACGCGCCGGGATGACCCATGCGTTGCGCCCACTCGTCGTCCCAGTGGCACCGCTGGGCGGAATCCCAGAACCCGAGTGAGTTCTTCAGATAGAACTTCGGGATTCGCTTGCGATTCTTGTACGCGACCTTCGAGCCGCCACCGCCGTACATTCCCCAACCGACGCCGATGTGCCAACCGACCATGTCGGTCACGCTGATCGGTCCCTTCGCGATCGGACCCAGGTCATCGCCGGCGTGCACGTCGCCTGCCAGGCGGGGCTGCGAGCCACGTACCTCTTCGGCCTCGTAGCACGCCTCGACGCGCGCCAGGTCACCGTCCGTGTAGTGCGGCCGTTCGAGCGTCCGATTCTTGCCGGCCTCGCTCGACTTCTCGCGATCGGCGTGCCAGAAGTCGAGGAAGCGGAACGCGTAGGGCGCGCCGTTCTCATCCTCCCAACTCACACGATGCGACACGAGAGCACCCGTGCCACCGGCGAACGAGCTCGGCCTCAGCTCGGCCGCGTGCAGTTCTTGTGTCTGCCACAGCACATCGCCCGCGCGCACGGGCTTCGGGAAGAGCCAGCGCTCACCGCACATGTACTGGCCGATGCCGGCCAGCGGGTCGCCCGACTTCATGAGCGCCTGCTCCGCGTCGGACCATTGCACCGGGCGCGCGATGCCGGCCGCGAACGGATACAGCGGCGGTGCGATCGGAGCACCCCACGAAGAGGCCCGGGCGTACGCCGGATCGGTGTACAGCGGGTTGTCGTCGCCGTAGGCGAGCGCGAAATGCCGGAACGAATCCGTGGACGACACCTCATTGTGGGCACGCGGCGAGTAGCGCACCGGGATCCCGATCCGCCGGCGGACCTCCGCGATCGTGTCGTCGTTGAGCTCGCGCGGCTTCTGTTCCGACCACGTCCC
>DATMUX010000473.1:0-4202 GCA_035563695.1 Acidimicrobiia bacterium | reverse complement strand
TCAGGTGGCGTCGGGTGCGAGCTCGACGCGGTCGCGCCCGCGGGCGCGCGCCTCGTCGAGCGCGCGGCTGGCCTGGTGCACGAGCTCGGCCGCGCCCAGCGCGTGCGTCGGGTAGCAGGCGACGCCGGCCGACAACGTGAGCGCGTCGCCGATGGGCGACGCGAGCAACGTGCCGCGGACCCGTTCGGCCGCCCACACCGCACCGGCCTCGGGCGTGTCCTCGAGGATCGCGCCCACCATCAGGTCGCCCAGGCGGCATGCGGCATCGCTCTCGCGCAAGGTGCGGCGCACCACGTCGCCGACGACGCCGAGCGCCTGCAGCTGCGTGTCGCGGTCGGCCTCGCCCATCGCGTCGATCTCGAAGATGATGACCGAGATGGGCCGCAGCGACCGGCGGGCGGCGGCGCCCTGCTGCTGCACGAGCACCGCGAAGTACTTCTCGTCGTAGAGGCCGGTCGCGGCGTCGAATGCCTGCTCACCGCGCGCGCGCGGATCCTCGGTGGCCGGGCCCAGCTCGTCTTCGGCGGCCCGCCGGGACGCCTCCTCCTGCAGTACCGCGTTGATCGACGCGAGCTCCCGGCGCACGGCCCGGATCTCGTCTTCGGCCTGGGCCAGCCGGTCCTCGCTCTGGCGGGCCCGGGCGCCGAGCCCGACGCCGGCGATCGCGGCGATGACCCCGGCCACGCCGGCTACGACTCCCAACGCCGGCGAGTCGGTCGCGACGCCGACCGCGCCCGCGCCGAGCGCGGCCACACCGCTGGTCACGGTGACGACGATTCGAGGGTCGGCCATGCGGTTCCTCATCGGCCGGCCCGGGCTCGGGCCTGAGGGCTGGAGCGCCGGCGCTCGGCCAGATCGGCGATGTCGCGCATGATGCTCGCGAGACGGTAGTCCTTGGGCGTATAGATGCGGGCGACACCCATGTCCTCGAGCTGCGCGCGGTCCGCGTCTGGGATGATGCCACCGACCACCATGGGCGCGTCGACCCCGTCGTCGTGGAGGCAGCGCAGCGTCTCGGGCACCAGGGCAAGGTGCGATCCCGACAGGATCGACAATCCGACCACGTCGACGTCCTCGTCGCGGGCCGCGGCCGCGATCTCGGCCGGGGTCAGGCGGATCCCCTGGTAGACGACCTCGATGCCCGCGTCGCGGGCCGCCACCGCGATCTGCTCGGCGCCGTTCGAGTGCCCGTCGAGGCCGGGTTTGCCGACGAGCAGCCGGATCGGGCTTCCGGTGCGCGCCGCGACGGCGTGCACGTGGGCTCGGACCTCGGCCATCTCGGCGCCCGGCCGCACCGCGACCGACCCGACACCCGTGGGCGCGCGGTATTCGCCGAACACGGAGCGCAGCGCGCCGGCCCACTCGCCGACGGTACCTCCCGCTCGGGCGAGCGCGATCGTCGCGGGTACGAGGTTCTCGCTCGTCGCCGCCTTCCGCCGGACCGTATCGAGCGCGGCGCCGACGGCGGCCTCGTCGCGCGCGGCGCGCCAGGCGGTGATCGCCTCCACGTGCTCGCGTTCGACGGCCGGGTCGATGGTGACGATGCCGCCCCGCTGCGCGATCGCGGCGAGCGGCGACGGCTCGGTCTCGGTGAAGCAGTTCACACCGACGACCTTCTGCTCGCCCGACTCGATGCGCCGCACCCGCTCCGCATGCGACTGCACGAGCCGGCCCTTCATGGCGTCGATCATGGCGAACGACCCGCCGCCGTCGAGCACCCACTGCAGCTCCGCCCCGGCCGCCTCGACGAGCTCGGCAACCTTGCGCTCGACGACGACCGAGCCCTCGAACAGGTCGCCGTAGTGGAGGAGGTCGGACTCGTACGCGAGGACTTGTTGGATGCGCAGCGACCACTGCTGGTCCCAGGGCGTGGGCAGGCCCAGCGCCTCGTTCCAGCACGGGAGCTGGATCGCGCGGGCGCGCGTGTCCTTCGACAGCGTGACCCCCAGCATCTCGAGCACGATGCGCTGCACGTTGTTCTCGGGCTGCTCCTCGGTGAGCCCCAGCGAGTTGACCTGCATGCCGTAACGGAAGCGCCGCAGCTTCTCGTCGGTGACGCCGTAGCGCTCCGAGCAGATGCGGTCCCACATCTGCGTGAATGCGCGCATCTTGCACATCTCTTCGACGAAGCGAACACCCGCGTCGATGAAGAACGAGATGCGCCCCACGACCTCGGGGAACTCGTCGAATGTCACCTGGCCCGACTCGCGCACCGCGTCGAGCACCGCGATCGCGTTGGCGAGGCCGTACGCGAGCTCCTGCACGGGCGTCGCGCCCGCTTCCTGCAGGTGGTACGGGCACACGTTGATCGGGTTCCACTTCGGGACGTGTTTCACGGTGTAGACGATCAGGTCTGCCGTCAACCGCTTCGACGCGTCGGGCGGGAAGATGTAGGTGCCGCGCGACAGGTACTCCTTCAGGATGTCGTTCTGCGTCGTGCCCGACAGCTGCTCGTAGGGCACGCCCTGCTCGTCGGCCATCGCGAGGTACATGGCGAGCAGCCACATCGCGGTGGCGTTGATCGTCATCGACGTGTTCATCTCGCCGAGCGGGATGCCGTCGAACAAGGTGTGCATCTCGCCGAGGTGCGGGACGGGCACCCCGACCTTGCCGACCTCGCCGCGCGCCCGCGGGTCGTCGGGGTCGTAGCCCGTCTGCGTGGGGAGGTCGAACGCCACCGACAGGCCCGTCTGGCCCTTGGCCAGGTTCGTGCGGTACAGCTCGTTCGAGGCGCGGGCCGAGGAGTGTCCCGAGTAGGTGCGGATCACCCAGGGTCGGTCGCGCTCGGCCACGGCACCATTCTCCCGGATTGCCGGTTCCGCGCGCTATACGGCCGCGGTTTCGGCGACCCCGCTACCGCTTGTACTCGTAGAACCCGGCCCCGGTCTTGCGGCCGAGCAGCTCGGCGCTCACCATGCGCCGCAGCCGCGGTGCCGGTGCGTAGTTGGGGTCCTTGAACTCGGCGTAGAGCGCTTCGAGGATCGCCAGGCTCGTGTCGAGACCGACGAGGTCGAGCAGCTCGAGCGGGCCCATCGGGAAGTTGCAGCCGCCCTTCATCGCCGCGTCGATGTCGTCGCGCGTGGCGATGCCGCCGTCGAACAGCCGGACGGCGTTGTTGAGGTAAGGGAACAACAAGGCGTTCACGATGAAGCCGGCCTGGTCCTTCACCTGGACCGCGCTCTTGCCGCACGTCGTCGCGAACGCCGTCGCCTCGTTGATCGTGTCGTCGCTCGACGTGATCGACCGCACCACCTCGACCAACGCCATCATGGGCGCCGGGTTGAAGAAGTGGATGCCGCAAACCTTGTCGGGGCGGCCCGTCTCCATCGCCATCTCCACGACGGGCAAGGTGGACGTGTTCGTTGCGAGGATCGTGTGCTCCGGACACAGGCGGTCGAGCTCGGTGAACAGGTGCTTCTTGGCGTCGAGGTCCTCGAGGATCGACTCGAGGACGAGGTCGCACTCGCCCAGCTCGTGCAGGTCGGTGACCGCGCGTACGCGACCGAGCACCGCGGTCCGGTCGGCCGCGTCGAGCTTGCCCCGCTCGACCTGCTTGGCGAGCGACTTCTCGAGCCCGGCGACCATGGCGTCGGCCGTGCTCTGCGCCCGGCTGCGCAGCACCACCTCGAAGCCCGCCTTGGCGGCCACCTCGGCGATCCCCGAGCCCATGATCCCCGAGCCCACGATCCCGACCCGCTTGACCGTCATGACCACGCCTCCCTGGTGGGGGTTGTTCTTCCTGGTGAGAAGGCCGTCAGGTTACCGGCGCGTAGCCGAATCCGGCCAGTGCGGCCCGAACGCGGAGCGGCGGGCACACCACGCCGCCGCGGTCCGCTCGTAGGATCGGCGCCGTGACGAAGTCGAACGGGACGCTGGCGCTCGTGGGCGGCGACGAGTGGACCGAGCCGTGCCGGGCCTTCGACGCGCGCCTCCTCGACGCCGCGGGCGGGACCGACGTCGTCGTGCTCCCGACCGCTGCCGCGTTCGAGCACCCGGGCCGCGCGGTCGAGCGGGCGGCAAAGTACTTCGACGGGCTCGGCGCGACCGTGCGCGGGCTCGAGGTGCTGACCCGGCGCGACGCCAAGGCCGAGGCGAATGTCGCGGCCGTACGAGGCGCGCGGTTCGTGTACTTGGCCGACGGGTCGCCGTTGCACCTGCGCTCCGTGCTGAAGGGCAGCGCGCTCTACGACGCGCTCGTGTCC
>DATMUX010000472.1:0-2399 GCA_035563695.1 Acidimicrobiia bacterium | reverse complement strand
CACGCTCTCGAGGTACTCGACCGCGCCGTCGAGCTGCTCGGTCGCGCCCGTGAGCTCGAGGATCAGCCACCCCGAATGCGCCTCGACGTTGGCGCGCCGGATGTTGGGGACGACATCGAAGCGCTTCACCATCTCGTAGATCATCGGGCGCTCGACGAGCTCCTCGGGGAACGACACGAACAGACGGATCGCATCGGCGTGCGGATCGGTCATCCGGGCTCGCCCTCGCTCTCCGCGCGGAGACCGACACGCGCGCACGCGTCGGCAGGGTCCAGCACGAGCCCGGTGAAGAAGGGTCCGAACTCGGCGTAGCGCGCGGACACGGGATCGAAGCGCATCTCGTACACGATGTCCTTCAACGCGACCGGATCGTCGGCGAGCAACGTCACGCCCCACTCCCAGTCGTCGATGCCCGTCGAGCCGGTGATGAGCTGCAGCACCCGGCCCGCGTATTGCCGCCCGACGCGACCGTGACCCGCCATCAGCTCCTTGCGTTCCTCGAAGGACAGCTCGTACCAGTTGGCTCCCGCGGCGCGCCGCTTCGACATGGGGTAGAAGCAGCAGCACTGCTTCATCGGCAGCCGCGGATGAATGCGGTTCTCGCGGTAGTGCTCGATGCGCTCGCGCCACACCGCGAGCCGCTCCTCGAGCTCTGCCCCGCCGAGATGCTCTTCGCGTTCGAGGCGCAGCCGTTCGTCGTCCTCGGTCGCCCCGTACTCGGACAGCTCCGTGAGCGACACGTACGACCACACGGGTTCGAGCGGCGCGGCGAGCAACTCGTGCTGGAAGTGCTGGAGCCGGGCCAGGTCGGGGCCGAGGGCGATCACCCCGAGGTCGGCCTTGTGCCCCAGCAGCGCGAGGCACAGGGCCTGGTGGCCGTCGGCTTCGAGCGCGGCGACGGCGTCGAGGATGTGCTTCGCCGCGGCGGGATCGTGCTCGGCCCGCGCTCGATCGACGCGGTAGTAGAGATGCAGCACACCCCAGCCGGCGGACGGCGTCACGGGATCCACGCGGTCGAGCGTACCGCCGGGGATGCGGGGTGACTCAGCCCGGCGCCTGCACGTGTACGGGGATCCCGAAGTCGTACATCTCGACGGTCACCGTGACCATCGGGTCCAGATTCGACGGACCTCCGGCGCGCTGCACGGCGTTGCTCAAGTCCATGGTCATCATGAGCTTGCGCAGCAGGCCGGCGCGGTCGAGCCAGACGTCGAACGGGAGCTGCAGGTCGCCGAGAACGTCCAGCACCTGGCGGATGTTCACCCGCTGCGCGGCAGGGAGTTGCGCGCTCGACAGCGCCCGCCCGAGGTCGATCGTTCCGGCGTAGTGCGTCGTCGGCGCGCCGCGCACGACCTCCGGCCCGACGACGTGCACGTCGTTCGCGACACCTTCGAGGTACGCGAGGTAATCGGTCGGCGAGACGCTCGCGTTCGAACCGAGGTTCAGTGGCCGGCTCTGCCACGTGCCACCCACGTTCACGTAGGCGACGCCGCCGAGGACACGCGCTTCGACCGTCTGGCTCTGCCCGCCCCCCGAGACGGTCATGGTGAACGCCGCGCTCTGCGCAGTCATGTCCATGACGCCGGCCATGTCGACCGTCTCGTCGCCGACGACGGGTATCCCGGAGATCTCCATGTGCATCGCCAGGCGTGCGCTCTTCGCGGCGTTCGTGTGCGAGATCGCCGCGAGCAGCACGGCTCGGCTGCTGTTCCCGGCGCCGCCGGTCGACTGCGGGAACGGTTGGCCTCCGCACGCGGCGAGGCCGATCAGCGTGCAGACCAGCGCAAGGACACGCGTGTGCCTCATCCTCCGGTTATCGGACGCTCGATCCGCGGGCCTGAGCCGGGCCGCGGGTTCAGGCGCCGAGCAGTCCGAGACCGAAGCCCGGGGCGGCGGGCCCGACGTCGGCCGCCGGAGGCGCCGTCACCTGCACGGGGGTGCCGAAGTCGAACAGGTCTTCTTGGATCCCGACCGTGGCGCCGGTCGAAACAGCGGCGGCCGCCCGGGAGCTCAGCAAGGGGGCGAGCTGCAGCGTGAGGACGATCCTGCGGGCCCGGCCGGACGGGTCGAGCCAGACGTCGAGCGGGATCCGCGCGGCGCCGAAGCGTCCCTCGAGCAACGCGAGCCGGTCGCGCACCGGTTGCGAGATGCCGGAGCGGGCGAGCGCCCTCGCGAGGTCGAGCGTGGCGTGGTAGCGGCTGGTCGCCGCGCCGCGCACGATGTCGGGCCCGACCGGGCGCACGTCGTCGGAGACGGCCGCGAGGTATGCGAGCGCTTGCGCGGGGTCCGTCTGCGCCGACAATCCGGCCGCCCTCCCGGTGAGCACGGAACGCAGATCGATCTTCGCCCACTTCGCCGCCGGCGACGACCGGAGGTACACGACGCCGTCGACGACGCGT
>DATMUX010000471.1:0-3862 GCA_035563695.1 Acidimicrobiia bacterium | reverse complement strand
CCCCCGTCGCGTCCGCCGACCGTGGGGCGTGGCGGAACGACCCCGCCGAACGGCGCGCCGCACCCGACCGGAGACACCCCGGCCGCGAGTTCGCCGGCCGCGACCGCCCCCACTGCGCCCCCGCCACCATCGGCGCCCGTTCTTGCGTCCGCGCCGGTGTCCGCGTCCGCGCCTTCTTCGCGCCCGAAGTGGGTCACGACGACGACGACCCGATCGTGGCCGGGATGGCTGAGCTGGCCGACACGCAACCGTACGAACACGACGCGCTGGCCCACGGTCGACGGTGAGCCGCAGACTCCACCGACGCCGAGCACACAACCCCAGCGGTCGTGGGGGTTCGCGCTCCCGCAGTGGTCGCGCGCGACACGGTCGTCGGGGTCGCAGGGTTCGCAGGGTTCGCAGGGCTCTCAGAGGTAGCCCGCACGGCGGGCGCCCATCACGCCCGCGCCGCCCGCACCAGGTGAGTGAGGAATCCCGTGAGGATGCGCGCCGTCGCGCCCCACACCGTCTCGTCCTCGAGCTCGTAGAAGTGCACACCGAAGCCTTCCCGCCACGTGTCCCAGTGCTCCTCGCGGTACACGCCGTCGGCGAGCAGCTCGGAGAGCGGGACCTCGAGCACGCGCACCACCTCGAACGGGCTCGGATGGAGCACAGGATGCGCCGCCAAGAACCCGACGAACGGCGTGATCGTGAACCGCGATGCCACGGTGCCGATCGCGTCGAGCCGCGCGACGACTTCGACGTCGGCAGGTGAGAGCCCGACTTCCTCGTGCGCTTCGCGCAGCGCGGTCGCGCGCAGGTCTGCGTCGACGCCCGGGTCGAACTTGCCACCGGGGAACGCGATCTCACCCTGGTGCGAAGGCATCGTGTCGGGCCGCTTGATCAACACCACATGGGCCTCGCCGGCGTGCTCGTACAAGGGCGCGAGCACCGCCGCCGCCTGCTGGCCGTCGACCTGCGGGCCGAGATCCGTCGGCGGCGGAAGGTCGGCGAGGCGTGCCCGCACGTCGGCGAGGGAGAACCGCCGGCGCTCGGGCGGGAGATCCGCCCACGGGGCCGGGCCACCCGCGCGGTACGACGGGGGCCGCGGGATGCGCTGGTTGCCGCCCCGGGCCTGATCGCCACCGTCCGGACCGCTGCGAGCCACGGTGACGACACTAGTGACCGTCTGCCAAACTCCCGATTCGATGGACGGAAACCTCGCCGACGTGTTCGAGTCGATCGCCGACGCGCTGGCCGAGCGCGTCGCGCTGGTGCAGGGTGCGCGGCGGGTGACGTGGCGGTCGTTCGACGATCGGGCCGCCCGCCTCGCGGCCGCGTTCACCGCGGCCGGCCTGCAGCCCGATGCGAAGGTGGCGTCGTACCTCTACAACGGCAACGAGTACAGCGAAGGCGTGTTCGCGACGTTCAAGATGCGGGGCGTTCCCGTCAACGTCAACTACCGCTATCTCGAGGACGAGCTGGTGTACCTCCTCGACAACTCCGACGCCGAGGCGCTGCTCTTCCACGGATCGTTGGGCGAGCGGGTCGCGAAGATCCGTGATCGCGCACCCGGCGTGAAGCTGTGGGTCCAGGTCGACGACGGGTCGCCGCGTCAGGAGTTCGCCGTCGAGTACGAGGAGCTCCTCGCCGCGCACGATCCGATGCCGCGCATCGAGCGCACCGGCGACGATCTCTACTTCCTGTACACCGGCGGCACGACCGGGATGCCCAAGGGCGTGATGTGGCGCAGCGAGGATCTGTTCGGCGTCCTCGGCGACGGCGGCTACCCGCTCGTCGGCAAGGCGCGCCCCGCCCGGGCGCGCGACGCGGGCGCGATCGCCAAGGAGCTCGTCGACGCGGGCGCGAACCGGGCGCACCTCCCCGCGTCGCCATTGATGCACGGCACCGGCGCGTTCTCGTCGTTCCAGGCGATGTTCCTCGGCGCCGCGATCGTGACGCTCGAGGGACGGCATTTCGATCCGCACGAGCTGTGGCAGACGGTGCAACGAGAGCGCGTCACGCAGATGGCGATCGTCGGTGATGCGTTCGCCAAGCCGATGCTGCGCGCGCTGGAAGACGCCGCGCTGCGGGGCGAGCCGTACGACGTGTCGTCGCTCGAGCTGATCATCAGCTCGGGCGTGATGTGGTCGGCCGAGGTGAAGCACGGTCTCATGCAGCATGGCGCGTTCTTGTGTTTCGACTCCCTCGGTTCGAGCGAGGGAGTCGGCTTCGCGGGTTCGATCAGCGCGCCCGGCGCCGAGCAGAAGACGGCGAAGTTCACGATCGGCGCCAGCACGAAGGTGTTCACCGACGACGGACGCGAGGTCGAGCCCGGATCGGGCGAGATCGGCCGCCTCGCCGTCGGCGGCAACATCCCGGTCGGCTACTACAAGGATGCGGCCAAGTCGGACGCGACGTTCCTCGTCATCGACGGTCGCCGCTGGTCGGTGCCGGGCGACTTTGCGAGCGTCGAGACCGACGGCACGATCACGTTGCTCGGGCGCGGCTCGGTGGTGATCAACTCGGGTGGCGAGAAGGTCTTCCCCGAAGAGGTCGAGGAAGCGGTGAAACTGCACCCGGCCGTCGCCGATTGCCTGGCCGTCGGCGTGCCCGACGAGCGCTTCGGTGAGGCCGTCACCGCGGTCGTCGCGTTCCACGACGGTGAGCACGCGACCCCGGCGGAGCTGATGGGCGCGCTCGATGCGCTCGCGCACTACAAGCGTCCGCGGCACTTCGTGGTCGTGCCGCAGGTGGTGCGGGGACCGAACGGCAAGGCCGACTATGCGTGGGCAAAGGACGTCGCTCGGCGCGAGACCACCGGCAACCTTGCGTGACACATCCACCCGGGCGGTGGTTGCGCCACGCAAGGTCGTGGAGAGGGGGCGGGTTTCGCAGGAGACGCACAGCGGGCCCTCACCGTGCTGTCAACCGCGGCACACAAGATCGGAAGGTAGAGAGCGAACCTGCGAGGTCGACGTGCCCGACGTAGAGCTACCCGACATGCCCGACGACGCGTCGTGGATGGCGCAAGCCCGCTGCCGCGGCACCAGCCCCGGCGAGTTCTTCCCATCCGAGAGCAAGGGCGTGATCGCCGCGCAGCGTATGTGCGCGGAGTGCCCCGTGGCCAAGGAATGCCTCGAATACGCGCTCGAGCACCGCATCGAGCAAGGCGTGTGGGGCGGCAAGTCGGAACGCCAGCGCCGCCTCATCCTGCGCAAGCGGCGGGCGATCCTGCGCCAGCTCGTGTGAAAGCCCCGACCTGGGGTCGGGGCTCCCACGCGTGCAGTCTTCGAAGCCTTCGAGTACGACGTCGCGGTGACGTCGCGAACTCGACCTACTTCTTCTTGCCGGCCACCTTGGCGAGCACGTCGCGCGAGCTGAGGATCAGCAGATCCTCGCCGTCGACGGTGATCTCGGTGCCGCCGTACTTCGAGTAGACGACGGTGTCGCCCACCGCGAGCTCGATCGGGATGAGCTCGCCGCTGTTCTCGGCGCGACGCCCGGGCCCGACCGCCAGGACCTCGCCCTGTTGCGGCTTCTCCTTCGCGGTGTCCGGGATGACGAGGCCGCTGATGGTCTTCTCCTCGGCCTCGGCCGGCCGGACGACGACCCGATCCTCCAACGGCTGCAGGTTCATCGATGCGCCTCCATGTGGGCTCTTCGGATGGCTGGTTCAGATCTACTTCGGGGGTACTTCGGAGCAGGGGCTGCGGGGGAGCGCCGGCACCGGGCCGGGCAGAGCCCCCGGCACGGTTAGCACTCACCCCGGCCGAGTGCTAACGGTACCAAGAACGAACGCGCCGTCGCAACCCGCCGCCGAGGCGTTCAGAGGCGCAGGCCCGGCACGACCGGGGCGTCGAGGGGCGTCGGCCCGTCGGAC
>DATMUX010000470.1:0-6872 GCA_035563695.1 Acidimicrobiia bacterium | reverse complement strand
CGCCGGCGCGGTCGACGAGTGGCGCGCCGCCGGCGCGAAGGTCGAGGTCGTCGGCGCCGGGCGCGACGGTGCCGGAGTCGACCTCGACGGGGTGTTCGCGCTCCTCGGTCGCGAAGGTGTGCTGCAGGCGATGGTCGAGGGCGGCGGGACGCTCCTCGGGTCGGTCGTCGGCGGCGGGCATGCGCAACGACTCGTCGCGTACGTCGCGCCCACACTGCTCGGTACCGGTGGGCGTCCTGCATTCGCGTTCTCCGGGCCGCGCACGATCGGCGATGCCCAGCGGTGGCGCCCGGCATCGGTCGCTCGGGTCGGTGACGACATCCGCGTCGAGCTGGAGGCGCCCTGATGTTCACGGGCATCGTCGAGGAGCTCGGCCGCGTCGTCGCGATCACACCCAACGCGGGTGGCGCGCGCATCGAGATCGCGGCGTCGACCGTGCTCGACGACGCCACGATCGGCGCGTCGATCGCGGTGAACGGATGCTGCCTCACGGTCATCGAGCTCGGCGAGGGATCCTGGTCTGCCGATGCGGTGACCGAGACGATGGCGCGCACGAACCTCGGTGACCTCCGGCCGGGCGATCCCGTCGATCTCGAGCGGCCGGTCCGCCTCGCCGACCGGCTCGGCGGCCACCTCGTGCAGGGTCACGTCGACGCGACCGGAGTCGTGCGCGCGAGGCACCCCGAAGCCGACGGTTCGGTCGTCGTGCGGTTCGATGCGCCGCCCGAGGTGCTCCGCTACGTCGTGCACAAGGGCTCGATGACGGTCGACGGCGTCAGCTTGACCGTCGCCGCGGTGTTCGACGACGGGTTCGCCGTCGCCGTCATCCCGCACACGCTCGCCGTCACGACCCTCGGGGCGCGGGCGGCCGGCGACCGCGTCAACCTCGAAGTCGACCTCGTTGCGAAGTACGTCGAGCGTCTGCTCGCGCCAGAACGGAGCTCACTATGACCTTCGACACCGTCGAGCGGGCCATCGACGCAGTGCGCCGCGGCGAGTTCGTCGTGGTCGTCGACGACGAGGACCGCGAGAACGAGGGCGATCTCATCATCGCGGCCGAGAAGATGACGCCCGACAAGATGGCGTTCATGATCCGCTACACGAGCGGTGTCATCTGCCTGCCGATGGAGGGCGAGCGCCTCGACGAGCTGCAGCTCCCCCTCATGGTGTCGGGTCACGACAACACCGAAGGCCAACGCACCGCGTTCACGGTGTCGGTCGACGCGCGCCACGGCACCTCGACCGGGATCTCGGCCGCCGATCGGTGCGCGACCGTCCACGCGCTGATCGACGCCTCCACGTCGTCGGCCGACCTCGCGCGGCCCGGGCACATCTTCCCGCTGCGCTACCGCGAGGGCGGCGTGCTGAAGCGAGCCGGTCACACCGAGGCGGCCGTCGACCTGGCGCGCATGGCCGCCCTCTATCCGGCGGGTGTGCTCGCCGAGATCGTGAACGACGACGGCACGATGCAGCGCCGCCCCGACCTCGAGCAGTTCGCCGCGGAGCACGACCTCGTGCTCGTCACGATCGCCGACCTCATCCGCTACCGCCGCCACCGCGAGAAGCTCGTGCGCCGCGTGTCCGAGGCGCGCATCCCGACGCAGTACGGCGATTTCACGGCGCACGTGTTCTCGTCGCTGCTGGACGGGGCGGAGCATCTCGCGTTCGTGCGCGGCCAGGTGTCGGGACGCCCGAACGTCTTGGTGCGGGTGCACTCGGAATGCCTGACGGGCGACGTGTTCGGCTCGTTGCGCTGCGACTGCGGCGTGCAGCTCGATCGCGCGATGGAGCGGGTCGCGCGTGAAGGCGAGGGCGTCGTGGTGTACCTGCGGGGTCACGAGGGGCGCGGCATCGGCCTGGGTCACAAGCTGCGGGCGTATTCGCTGCAGGACGAAGGGCGCGACACCGTCGAGGCGAACCTCGAGCTCGGGTTCCCGGCCGACTCGCGCGAGTACGGCATCGGCGCGCAGATCCTCGTCGACCTCGGCGTCACGACGATGCGGCTCATGACCAACAACCCCGCGAAGTACGGCGGCATCGAGGGCTACGGCCTCGAGATCGTCGAGCGGGTGCCGCTGCGCACCGAGCCCAACCTCGAGAACATCGCGTACCTGCGCGCCAAGCAGGAGAAGCTCGGGCACCTGCTCGGCCTCGATGCGACCGACGAAGAGCTCGGCGGGAGCTGACAAGTGGGGGAGTACGCCGCCCGCGAAGGTTCACTCGACGCGCACGACATGCGGTTCGCGGTCGTGGTGGCGCGCTACAACCGCGATATCACCGAGCAGCTGCTCGAAGGCGCCGAGACGGTGTTCCGTAAGCACGACGCGGCCGGCGTGCAGGTGGTGTGGGTGCCGGGCGCGTTCGAGCTCCCGCTCGCGGCGAAGCGCTACGCCGCGTCGGGCGCGGTCGATGCCGTCGTGTGCCTCGGCGCGGTGATCCGCGGCGAGACCGCGCACTTCGAGTACGTCGCGGGCGAGGCCGCGGCGGGGATCACGCGGGCCTCGCTCGACACCGGAGTTCCCGTGATCTTCGGCGTGCTGACGGTCGACGACCGCGCGCAGGCGCTCGACCGGCTGGGCGGCCGGGAGGGGCACAAGGGCGAGGAGGCCGCGGCCACCGCGATCGAGATGGTGTCGGTGCTGCGATCGATTCCGTGACCCGGTACGACTCGATCGGAGCGTCGTACGCGCGCACCCGGCGCGCCGACCCGCGCATCGCCCGCCGGATCGAGACCGCGCTGGGCGACGCCCGCCGGGTGGTCAACGTCGGCGCGGGAACCGGCAACTACGAGCCGGCCGGCCGGCGCGTCGTCGCGGTCGAGCCGTCGCGCACGATGCTCGCGCAGCGTCCGGCGGGCGCGGCACCCGCGGTGCAGGCCGCGGCCGAGCACCTCCCGTTCTCGGATCACGCGTTCGACGCCGCGCTCGCGGTGCTCACGGTCCACCACTGGTCCGATCTCGGGCGCGGGTTGCGGGAGATGCAGCGCGTCGCACCACGGCAGGTCGTCTTCTACTTCGAGCCGTCGTTCGCGGGGACGCTGTGGCTGATCGACGAGTACTTCCCCGAGATCACCGCGCTGCAGTCGGAGCGGGCCGCACCCGACGGAGGGCGGCTGGCGGCGCGGCTCGGCGTCGAGCGCATCGAGGTCGTGCCCGTGCCGGCCGACTGTGTCGACGGGTTCGGCGGCTGCTTCTGGAACCGGCCCGAGGCTTACCTCGATCCCGTCGTGCAGATGGGCATGTCGTCGTTCGCGCAGCTCGATCCGGCGGTCCGGGCGGCGGGCACCGAGGCGCTCCGGCGCGATCTCGCGTCGGGCGCATGGGACGAGCGCCACGGCGCGCTGCGGGCGCTCGACGAGATCGATCTCGGCTATCGCCTCCTCGTGGCGGCGCTACCCTGACCGGCCGATGCTGCGACTGGTGCTCCCCAAGGGCTCGCTCGAGCAGGCGACCCTGCAACTGTTCGAGGACGCCGACCTCGCGCTGATCCGCTCGTCCGACGTCGACTACAAGGCGTCGATCGACGACCCGCGCGTCATCGACGTCACGATCCTGCGGCCGCAGGAGATCCCGCGCTACGTCACCGACGGGCTGTTCGACGTCGGGATCACGGGCCGCGACTGGATCGAGGAGACCGGCGCCGACGTCGTCACGCTCACCGAGCTGCACTACTCGAAGGCGACGGCCCGCCCGATCCGCATGGTGCTCGCGGTCGGCGGAGACTCGACGTGGCAGTCGGTGGGCGACCTGCCGCCGGGCGTGCGGGTGCACACCGAGTATCCGGAGCTCACGCGCCGCTTCCTGGAGAAGCGCGGCATCGAGGCGCGGATCTCCCTGTCGTACGGCGCGACGGAGGCGAAGATCCCCGAGATCGCCGACGCCGTCGTCGAGATCACCGAGACCGGCCGGGCTCTGCGCGCCGCGGGGCTGCGCGTGCTCGACACGATCCTCGTGTCGTACACCGAGCTGATCGCCAATCCGGTCTCGTATGCCGATCCCGAGAAGCGCAAAGCCATGGAGCAGCTGCGCACGTTGTTGTTGGGCGCGCTCGAAGCACGCGGGCGCGTGCTCGTGAAGCTGAACGTCGACGATGCGAATCTCCAGGCCGTCATCGACCTGCTGCCCGCGCTGAAGTCACCGACGGTGTCGAAGCTCTTCGGCGAGGACGGCTACGCGGTCGAGACGGTCGTCGCCAAGAGCGACATCAACACGCTGATCCCCGCGCTGAAGGATCACGGCGCGACGGGGATCCTCGAGCTCCCGATCGCCAAGATCGTCCAGTGACCCCGCCGCTCCCTCCGTCCCCTCCGCCCGTGGTCACGAATGTGGCCACATACGGCCACATTCGTGACCACGGGCGGGTGACCGCGTTCGACGAGCGGCGCGGCCTCGGCGAGATCACCGCGGCGGGCGGCGCGGTCTACCCGTTCCACTGCACCGCGATCGCCGACGGCACGCGCACCATCGCGGTCGGCGCGGAGGTCGCGTTCGACGTCGTCGCGGGCCATCTCGGCCGCTGGGAGGCCGGGGCGATCCGGTCATCGACCGAGCCGTGACCCGCCCGGGCTACGACTGCGCTTCGGCGACCTCGACGTAGAGCATCTGGGCCTGGCCGAGCGCCTCGCGCAGCATCGTCTCGCCCTCGCCCAGCCGGTCCTTGAGCCCGTCGACGAGCGCGGACAGCGCGTCGATCGCGAGGCCCGCGGCCGCCAGGTTCGGGACGGGTCGCCGGCCCTGCTCGTCGGGCGGGGTCACCACCCCCAGATGCACGAGCGCGAGCTGCCAGATGCCGATCGCGTGGTTGACGATCACGTCCTCGACGGGCGTCGCCGCGAGCCGCTGGTGCAGGTCGCGCAACGCCGCGAGCTCGTCGGCGGTCGGCTCGTCTCCGGGCGGGCCCGGCGGGGGACTGCCCGCGGGCGGGCGGGGCTCGTCCCCGCCAGGTGTCCACAGTCCGCTCACGCTCGACTATCCTCCCTGTCGAACAATCGAGGGAAGAGGGACCGTAACACTCCGGTGTGACCGTCCCCACCCGGCCGGGAGTCCCGCGCCGGGTCCGTGCAGTCGGGTTCTGACGAACCCGCGCGACGGCGGCTTCCCATATGGGTCCGCCGTCGTTTCGCGTCGGCGGCCGAACACGAAGAGGTGATGCCGCACTGGCCACAGACGACGCCCGCATCAACGACCGCATCCGCGCTCGTCAAGTCCGACTCATCGGAGCCGACGGTTCCCAGCTCGGTGTGAAAGCGCTTCCCGAAGCGCTCACCATCGCCCGGGAGTCCGGCCTCGACCTCGTCGAGGTCGCGGCCAACGCCGATCCGCCCGTGTGCAAGATCATGGACTTCGGCAAGTACAAATACGAGCAGGACCAGCGGCGCAAGGAATCGCGCAAGAAGGCGTCGAATGTCGTCATCAAGGAGATGAAGTTCCGTCCCAAGATCGACGAGCACGACTACGACACCAAGATGAAGCACGTCGAGCGCTTCCTCGACGAGGGGTCGAAGGTCAAGCTGACGATCATGTTCCGGGGCCGCGAGATGGCCCACCCGGAGCTCGGTCGCAGGATCCTCGAGCGCGTGGCGGAACGCGTCGCCGAAATCGCCGTCATCGAGTCCGCGCCCAAACAGGACGGGCGCAACATGACGATGGTGCTGAACCCGATTCGCAAGCCCAAGGCGAAGCAGGCCGCGCAGGCCTCGTCCGCCTAGGCACCGATCCACCCGACTGCAAGGAACGTTCCCATGCCGAAGATGAAGACGCACCGCGGCGCGGCCAAGCGCTTCAGGATCACGGGCACCGGCAAGATCCGGCGCCGGCACGCGTACCGAGACCACCTGCTCGAGCACAAGCCGACGCGGCGGACCCGCCGGCTCGGCCGGCTCGCGGAGGTCGAAGGCGGCGACCGCAAGCGCGTGCAACGACTGTTGGGGAGGTAGGCGATGGCCCGGGTCAAGCGTTCCGTCGGCGGCAAGAAGCACCGCCGGGCAATTCTCGAAGAAGCGCAGGGCTACACCGGCGCGCGCAGCCGGCACTACCGCAAGGCGAACGAGCAAGTGATGCACTCGCTCCGGTATGCCTACCGCGACCGCCGGGCGCGCAAGGGCGAGTTCCGCCGGCTGTGGATCGTGCGCATCAACGCCGCCTGCCGCGAGCAGGGCATCTCGTACTCGCGCTTCATGGCCGGCCTGAAGGCCGCCGAGGTCGACGTCGATCGCAAGATCCTGGCCGACCTGGCCGTGCGTGAGCCCGCGGCGTTCTCTGCGCTGGTCGACACCGCGCGTGAGGCGCTCGACGCTGCCTGAGCCGGCCGCGGCTGCGGCCACCAAGGCCGAGTTGCAGCGGTTGCGGGCGCTCGTGCGCGAGCGCGATGCGCGTGATGCCGAGGGCGTGTTCGTCTGCGAAGGACCGCGCGTCATCGCCGCGGCGCTCGATCACGGCGCGGAGTTGCTCGAGTGCTTCGTCGGCGACGGCGCGTCGACCGAGATCGAAGCCGTTGCGCGCCGGTGTGCCGGCGCCGGTGTCACGCTGCACCGCCTCGACGCGGCCGCGGTCGCGCGCATCGGCGACACGAAGACGCCCCAGCCGCTGTTCGCGGTCGCGCGCCGGCCGCGGCGAGGGCTCGAGGCGCTTGCCGGCGCCGGCCTCGCGATCGTCGTGGTCGCCGTGAACGACCCCGGCAACGCCGGGACACTCCTGCGCAGCGCGGCCGCCGCGGGCGTCGAGGTGCTCGTGCTCGGGCCGGGATCGGTCGATGCGTACAATCCCAAGGTCGTGCGCGCCTCGGCCGGCGCGTGCTTCGCGGTCGGCATCGTGGAGGGCGTGCCCGCAGTGGACATTCTCGAGGCGCTCGGCGCAGACGGCGTGCACCGGCTC
>DATMUX010000469.1:0-3338 GCA_035563695.1 Acidimicrobiia bacterium | reverse complement strand
ATGCTCAGACGATTCATGAGCGGCATCGCCGTGGTCGGCTTGGTCACGGCGTTCGGCGCCATCGGCGCGTCGCCAGGTTCGGCGGCCGGTGCGCCGAGTGGGCAGCGGATGTACGGCAACACCACCTTCGACGCGGCGTCGGGTCACTTCGTCGGCGGCGGCGGGGCGATCGAACCCGCCTATGACGACATGACCGGCACGCTGGTCTACCTGCAGACCCCGAACAATCCACCGGTCCATCCCGCCAATCACATCGACCCGTCGACCGGATTGCCGAAAAATGTCGCGCCGCTGTACCTGCCGGTGTACCCGGACGGTTCCGGGATTGATCCGGCGACGTTGAACTGCGCGCACATCCCGGCGGACAACTGCCCCGATCACGGACCGGGCATTGCCGGGGCGGCCGCGGCGATCGAACCGGCGGTGTACAAGGACCCGACGACCGGCAAGAACCTCGTCATCGGCCATGACCACCTGGTGGGCATCGCCTCGACGGGCGGAGACTTCAACGTGCTGTGGGAGCCGGTCGCGGTCTTCTTCACCAGCGTTGCAGCTGCGGCGACGCACCCCGTGACTCTCGCCGACCTCAAGGCGATCGAAGCCAAAGGCGGTGCGTTCGAGATCCCGCTGCCCGCGGACACCTTCCACTGCGGATCTGTGTCGGCTGCGGCCTACGCACGAGCGACTCCCGCACCAGGAGTGGTAGGCCCATAACCGAGATTCTTGCGGCGTAGGGGCGAGCACCACAGCCATCTGCTCGCCCCTACGCCGCGTCCCTCGCGACATTCGCGGCGGCCACGACCTGGCTGCGCGCCAATCGGTCTCGCACGATCACTCTCAGGACGTGCTCGCCCTGCTCCGTAGGTCTTCTGTGAGGGGGCGCTTAGAGCACTTTGCGTATCTTCATGCTGCTTGTGCGGATCGGACCCAACTCAGGTCCGCGCGTTTCAACTGAGGTGCTCACACATTGTTGACTTCGGTCACGCTCCGTGTTGTGATCTGTGTGGGTTGGGAGGCCACGGATGGGACGCTGCAATGGATGGGCGCAGCTGAGGGCGCTACCGCGCCGGCTGCGGAGCGAGATCACCTTCGAGCGGCGTCATGCCGTCGTCTCGGCGGAACGGGCGTGGCGGCGCCGCGCCGGTATGGGGGTGCTGGCGCTGGGCGCTGGTCTGATGGCCTTGGGGGCACTGGCTCCGGGCGCCGAGGCGACGCCGCCGCGACCGCAGCACAAGATCACGTTGTGTCACCGCACCGACAGCTACACGAACCCGTATGTGGTCATCACCGTCGACGTGGCGAGCGTGCAGTTCGAGGGTCACGACGGACACGACGGCCCCGTCTTCTATCCCACGATCCCCAAGCATCAGAAGTGGGGGGACATCATCCCGCCATTCGATTTCGGGCCCGGCGAGACGTATCCGGGTAAGAACTGGACCGTCGACGGGATCGCTATCTACAACAACGGTTGCGCGGTCCCGCCGCCCACCACCACGACCACGACGACAACGACGACGGTGCCTCCGACGACGACGTCGACATCGACGTCAACGTCGACGAGTGTGCCGTCGTCGACCACCGCGCCGTCGTCGACGACAACGTCGCTGCCGTTATCGTCGACAACAACGCCATCGACGACGTCGCCGTCGACGACGGTGCCTGTGACGGTCACGACGGCCGGTGGCATCACCGAAACGACGTTGCCCGGCGCGACCACGACCTCGACCGCCGCAGGGGGATCGGTCACCACGCTCGGCAACACCACACCGACGACGACGTCGACGGGGTCGCTCCCGCGCACCGGAGCGAGTACCGCGGCATTGCTCATCACCGGACTCGGACTTGTCGGTGCCGGATTCGGTCTGATGCGCAGGCGGGCCGCCCGCGTCTAGACGAGACGAACGCCAGCCTCGCGTCCGACCCCGCTGGTTGGGTGGCACACCATCTCGTCGCCGGGCTCCATCAGGTTGGGAACACTGCGAACAGTCGCGTGTCGGGTGGTCCCAGCACCTTTCCGGCGAGGTGCTCATCCAGTTTTGGGCGAACGATCGCGGCTGCCGTGTTCGCGTGCTCGGAGTTGTCCCACAATACGAAGATCCCGCATTCGCCGTCAGTGTCGTCACCGAACACGGTCACGCTCTGACACCCGGGCTGCGATGCAATCAGCGGAGCGATCTCGTGCGCCATTGCTTCCGCGGCGTCACGCTTGCCTGGCCCGAACGTGAACCTCACCAGTCGTGCGTACATCAAGTCTCCTCATCGCCGCGGCTGTGTAACTGGCGGTGACGGCCGGGGCCGACCATCGAAGGTCGAGCGTCCTCGCCGCCGTAATACTGCCCCCTGTTCGTCGCCCGCGGCGAGGGCGACGCCCGATCGCAGATACGGCGTGGGCCCGGAGCGCATTCGGTGTTGCTGAGCGATGCTGTCGCAGGGTCGATGCTCGCCTGCTGAGGCCGCGTGTGCGTTGGCGGCTGGTTAGCATTCGGTGCGTGCGGGTCGTTGTGCTCGGAGCGGGGTTCGGCGGGCTGGAGTTGACGACGCGATTGTCGTTGGAGTTCGGCACCGATGCTGACGTCGTGCTGATCGACCGTGCCGATGGGTTCGTGTTCGGTTTCTCGAAGCTCGACGTCATGTTCGGGCGTACGGTGCCCGAGGCGGTACGTCATGCCTACCGCGATGTCGTCAAGCCTGGCGTGCGGTTCGTGCAAGCGACCGTGACATCGATCGATCCCGCGACGAAACGCGTGGAGACCGACGCTGGCGGATTCGATGCTGACGTCCTTGTCGTCGCGCTCGGTGCGGATCTCTATCCGGACGCTACGCCTGGACTGGTTGAGCACGGCGCGGAGTTCTATACCGTCGGAGGAGCGTTCGCGCTTCGCGACACGCTGGCGAGCTTCGAAGGCGGCCGCGTGATCGTCGCGGTGTGTTCGACACCGTTCAAGTGTCCACCCGCGCCGAGCGAGACCGCCCTGTTGATGCACGACTATCTCAGCATGCGCGGCCTGCGCGAGCGATCGGCGATCGATCTTGTCATGCCGCTGCCTGTGCCGATCCCGCCGTCGCCCGCCGCGTCCAACGCGTTGCTCGCCGCCTTCGCGGAGCGCGGCATCGAATGGCATCCCGACACGCAAGTACGCGGGCTCGACGCATCGAAAGTCGCGCACGTCGGTGATGGGGGCGAGATGCCCTATGACCTCTTCCTCGGTGTGCCGACGCACCGTCCGCCCAGGGTCGTGCAAGAGTCGGGACTGTGTGTCGAGGGCTGGGTCCCCGTCGACTACACCTTGCAGACGTCGTTCCCCGACGTCTATGCCGTCGGCGATGTCACAAGCGTG
>DATMUX010000468.1:0-2446 GCA_035563695.1 Acidimicrobiia bacterium | reverse complement strand
GCGCGTCGTTACGCGGACCTGTTGCGCGCGCACCCGCTCGACCTGTGTTGCTGCGGGATTGGTGAGAACGGCCACCTCGCGTTCAACGACCCGCCGTTCGCCGACTTCGACGATCCCGCCGACGTGAAGATCGTCGCGCTCGACGAGGCGTCGCGGCACCAGCAGGTGGGCGAGGGGCACTTCGCCGCGCTCGGCGACGTGCCCACGCACGCGATCACGGTGACGATCCCCGCGCTGCTGCGCGCGGGTCGCGTGCTCGCGATCGTGCCCGAGGCGCGCAAGGCGCGCCCGGTGCACGACGCGTTGTACCGTCCGATCACGACGGCGTGCCCGGCGTCGATCCTGCGGCAGCAGGCGCACGCGACGCTGTATCTCGACGACGCGTCGTCGGCGCTGCTCGAAGCGTGAGCACTCCGGCGCACGACGACGCGCGGTACGCACAAGTCCTCTCGTTCCCGAGCGCACGCGAGCTCGCGCGCCGGATGCCGCCGCTCGTCGCCGGGCTGTTCGTGCTCGGCTTCGCCATCGCGATCTCGGTGCGGGCCCGCCTGGGCGTCGCGCCGTGGGACGTGCTGCACCAAGGCGTCGCCGAGGTCACCGGGCTGTCGTTCGGTCTTGTCGTGGTGCTCGTCGGCCTGGTCGTGCTCATCGCGTGGATCCCGTTGCGGCAGCGGCTCGGCGTGGGAACGGTCCTGAACGCACTCAGCATCGGGTTCATCGCGAACCTGGGCCTGTATCTCATCCCGGAGCAGGAACGCCTGGCCGTGCGCATCCCGCTGCTGCTCGTCGCACTCGTGATGTTCGGGATCGGCGGTGGCCTCTACATCGGCTCCGGTCTCGGGCCCGGCCCCCGCGACGGCCTGATGACCGCGATCACCGCGCGCGGGCACCGGCTGTGGGTCGTGCGCACCACGATGGAGTGCTCGGTGCTCGTGGTCGGGTTCTTCCTCGGCGGTCAGGTCGGAGTGGGCACGGTGCTCATCGCGTTCGCGATCGGACCGCTCACGCACGCGAGCCTGCGCCGCTTCCACCTCCCGGTGCACGACGACACGCCCGAGGTGTTGGGCGAATGAGAGTCGCGGTCGTCGGGACCGGCTTCGGGCGCCGGGTCGTGGCACCCGTGTTCGCGGCCACCGACGGATGCGAGGTCGTCGACGTCGTCTCGGCGCGTGACGACGCGGCCGTGGACGCGCTCGTCGCCCGTCCCGATGTCGACCTCGTCAGCGTGCACTCGCCGCCGGCGCGGCACGCTCCGCACGTGCGGGCGGCGCTCGCGGCCGGCAAGGCCGTCCTGTGCGACAAGCCCTTCGCCCTCGACGCCGGCGAGGCCGCCGAGCTCGAGGCCGGCGCTCGGGCCGCCGGAGTGGTCGCGCTGTGCAACTTCGAGTTCCGCTACGCGCCCGCCCGCGCGCGGCTACGGGAGATGGTGCAGAACGGCACGCTCGGCACTGTCGAGCACGTGCAGTGGACCCATCTGTCGGCCGGGGCGCGCGTCCCGCTCCGGCCGTGGGGCTGGTTGTTCGATCGCGAGCTGGGCGGCGGGTGGATCGGTGCGTGGGGCTCGCACGCGATCGACGCGCTGCGCTTCGTGTTCGCGACCGAGATCGCCGGCGTGCATGCCCGGCGCCGGATCACGGTGTCCGAACGTCCGGACGAGCACGCCGAGCTGCACCGCTGCACAGCCGAGGACGGGTTCAGCGCGTCGCTCGTGCTCGCGAACGGGGCCACGGTCGCCATCGACAGCTCGTTCTGCGCCGTCGCGAACCTCCCGCCCCGCCTGACCGTCTTCGGGAACCGCGCGGTCATCGAAGTGATCGCCGACGAGCGCTTCGTGGTGCGCGGCGCGGACGGAACCCGCGAGACCGTCGACGTCGCCGCCGAACCGGGCGTCGATCGTCATCTCGAGCCGATGCGGCGTTTCGCCGAGGTCGTGCGCGACGCGGTGCACTCGGGCGAGGTTCCCGCCGGCGCGCCGGTGTTCGCCGACGGCCGCGCCTGCGACACGGTGCTCGACGCGCTGCGTGCCGCCCCGCTCGTCGAGCTCGCCGAGTAGCGCTATCCCGCGGGTGCCGTGCGCACGCCGGCCAGCGCGAGATCGACGAGGCGGCGCCAACCGCCGGCCTGCAGCCCGAGCGTCGCGAGCTGCGTCTCCGCGTCGGCGCGCACCTCGCCGGCATCGGGGTCGCCGACGGCCGAGAGCACCCCGGCCCGCACGATCGCCGACACCGCCTGTTCGACCCGGGCCTCGGTGGCGGTTGCGATGGCGTGCGCGGCGTCGACGCTCGCCCGCGCGTCGCCGCCCAGCTGGGCGTCGACGAGGCTCTCGGCCCATAGCGCGACGATCCGGTCGGAGTACGTGCCGCCACCGCGCGCGCTGAGCTCGTCGAGGACGCGGCGGGCGTCGTCGGTCCGCTGCGCGACCGAATACGCCAGCGCGAGCCGGCAG
>DATMUX010000467.1:0-2615 GCA_035563695.1 Acidimicrobiia bacterium | reverse complement strand
CACTCGAATGGGTCGACTGGTTCAACCACCGCCGGCTCTTCGAGGACCACGGACGCATCCCGCCAGCCGAGTTCGAAGCCAACTACTACCGTCAGCACATCTCAGGCCACGAGGCCGAAACTCAAACCCGCAAGCCCGCATCAAACCCGGGGCGGTTCAGATCGCGCGCAGCGTTTCGGGTCTGCATATCCCTTGATCGGGCGCACCCGCTTTCTCGTGGTCGAACCCGTCGTTCTGCTTGGGTCCGTGCTTGCTTCGTCGAGCGTCGAACGGCTGATGGTTCGCGGACTTCTTACGGTTCGGTGGTGACGTCGCTGGAGGTCCGGACCGTTGCGCTATAGCCATGGTTCGGCAAGCGGCTGCTGTCGGACGGGCCGCTCGCCTGGGCGTGTTGAAGCGCGAACGTTGCTGCGAAGCGGGATCCATACGCTTGCCATGACTCGTGTTCCCAGGTTTCCGGAGGCGAAGCGCCGCATCGCATCCCGATGAACGGTGGTTTGCAGGCTTTGTACTGCGTCCGTGTCTCGCCATGCAGTGAAGGTGTACTTGCGCCGGCCGACAGTGGCGAAAATCGAGCCCAGGTATCCCGGTTGCTCGGCGATTCCCTCGACGATCCGGTTGGCGAAGTCATCGACCTGTTCCACCGATCGATCGCGGACGTCGATCGAGGTGATGGTGAAGCATCCCGGCTCGACTGCTTCGCCGGTGGTCACCCGCGATGCCAGACCGAAGGCGACGCGACCCGGCACATCGGCGGGCGAAATATGAGATTGGCGCCCGAGCTGTCGGAGTAGGGCGGCGGTGTCGAAGTAACCGACGACTTTGGAGAGACGATCGGCAACAGGGTCGTATTCGATGAAATCGGCGCCCGAGATGGCGATGCTCCTCCCGGTGGCCGGGCCTCCTGGACCCGGGCCGGTATTGGTTCCATGCATCACCCACTGAACTGCGGCCGTGGTCTCGCTCGTCGCGGCGACGCTCGTCAAGTCGAAGTGGACGTCGGGGAAGCCGGTGATGAGCTCGGACACATACTGGGCGAGTGTGTTGCCCGACCGCGGATCCGGGGCGGTCGGATCTTCGAACGTGCCTCCCTCGGCGAGCGCCGCCACCACGGCCGCGGGTTCGTGGTCGTTCCATCCGGAGAAGTATCGGGCGAGCGCATCCATCAATGACATGGGAACTCCTTCGCGGTCATCGTTGCGCAGGATTACCGATGGCCCGTGCCGTGAGCGCGACCGACTATTTGGGGCCCTGCGTCATCTGCGCCAACATCTGCTCGAGCGCGGCTTGATCCGGTCCGACGAATCGGGGCGCGGTTGGGGCGGCGGCGAGCGACGAGAGCATTCGTTGCGTCATGTGCCCGGGCGCGGCGGGCAGATGGCTGCTCAGGATCATCGTCGGCTCGAGCTTGGCGATGTCGTCCAGCTGCTTGGCGAACGCGGCGCGATCGACCTTGTGTAGCCACGGTGAGTCCACGGTTGCCCAGCTGACTTGTCCCTGGTGCAGGTCATCGTTCGAGAGATCAGCGGCGCTGTCGGGTACTGCTTGTAGGAGTGCTCCGAAACAGTCGGAGCTGAAGAACGCGCCGGACCTGTCGTCGCGAAATCCGGTCGTCGAAGGGTTATCGAACAGGGGCGGTTTGATCGCGGTGAGGGTACGGTCGCCGACGGTGATCTTCTGGTCGGGGTTGACGAGATAGACGCGGTCCATCGGGAGCGGGTCGGACAAGCCCATGATGCCGACCCCGAGAAACGTTGTGATCACACCGATCTGCGGATGGTCGGCGAGCAACGCGTGCAGGTTGCCGATGTGATCGAAGTCGGTGTGGGTGAGCCACAACCATCGCAGGTCGGCAGGGTCGATGACCGCGCGCAGCGAGGTCGCGAAATCCTCACGCTCGATCATCGTTCCGGTATCGACGAGCACCGGTTCCGATCCGTGCAGGACGAATGCGTTGACTGGGACCAGTCCGAGACCCGGAATCGTGACGTTCGAGGTCAGGACATCGATGTCGGGTGCAGCTTTGTACGAACGGACCATGACGATCTACTCCTTGAGGTCGTTTCGTCGTTCAGAACGATCCGCGCCAGTCGGCGGCGGAGCGCTTGGCTATCGAGCCGATCGCGTTGTCAGAACGGCACGATGGTGGTGAGCAGGCCGCTCGCGGGCGAGCGGCCCGCGAGCGTGCGACAGAACTCGACCGCGTCGAGGCTGAAATTTTCCGCGCCAAGTGCGTCGCGTTCGCACGCGTACGCGCCGCCGGCGGGGCCGGTGAGTTCGAGGACGAAGGGTCTGCCGTGGCGGCGCGCCCATTCTGCGACGACGTCCGCGACGATGCGACCGTCGTGATCTGCGGTGAGTTCAACCGGCCGGGCGAGCGC
The DNA here is from genome assembly GCA_035563695.1 of Acidimicrobiia bacterium. GTDB lineage: Bacteria > Actinomycetota > Acidimicrobiia > IMCC26256 > PALSA-610 > DATMUX01. The sequence goes on along the minus strand of DATMUX010000467.1, from coordinate 234 downwards.
GTGTGAGGTGTCGACGCGGTGCATCCACAGGTCGCGCAGGTAGATCGTGTCGATGAGGTATCCAAGTTTCCATCGTTCGTGCACTGGGCCGTCGATGGCGAGGGTCGCATGGTTGCGTACGAGTCCGGGGGTGTGGCGCCGACCGCGTACGCACTTGGGCGCGATGGTCGTAAGCCGTTCGACGATCTGGTTTCCGCTGAGGTCGGCTCGTTCTCTCACTTGCACTTTGGACAG
>DATMUX010000466.1:0-2844 GCA_035563695.1 Acidimicrobiia bacterium | reverse complement strand
GATCGCGAGTGCGCTCACGGGTGTCTCGGTCGACTACCGGACGCTCGAGCCGCTCGGACCGGAGGAGTACGCCGACATCCTGTCCGGGCGTGACATCGTCTACCGCCGGCGGATCGTGCATCACATGGTGCTCGGCGAGCTCGTGTTGCGGCCGATCCCGGTCGTGGTCGCGCATCGCGTTGCGACGTACGCCCTGGCGCTCGGCGTGAATGACGACTTCGTGCGCGTCGCGCGCCGGTATGCGCAGGGTGCCTACGGGCTGGCGTGGATGGATCTCCAACGCAACGGCTTCGTCGAACACGTCCGCGAAGCCAGTGGTGAGGAGCCGTCCGACAAGGTCGCGCCACGCGGTAGCGCGGCCGATCCGTTCGAACCTGCACAAGTCGACCCCGAGCTCGCGGCGCGATGGTCGGCCTTCGAGGGTCTGCCGCCCGAGTCGCTCGGGCGCTCGGTGTGGGAGATGTATGACGGGCGGGGCTTCGGCTTTCCGGGGACGCCGGGCGGCGCACCGAAATATCTTGCGCAACACGACTTCGTGCACGTGCTCGCCGACTACGGCACCAACCTCAAGGGCGAGCTCGAGGTCTTCGGATTCATCGGCCGTGCCGACCCGGACCCGAAGGGCTTCGCGTGGCTGGCGACGCTGATCGGATTGTTCGAGACGGGCTACATCTCGAGTGCGGGATTCTTCGACCGCGACGTGCGGGAGCGCAACATCCGAGCACCCGGGATGCTCCAGCGCGTCGCGGACGCTATCGGGCGCGGCAAGGTCGTCTGCGATCGCTATGGCGTCGATCTGTTCGAGGTCGACTACTACGACCTGGCAGCTAGGCCGGTCGGAGAGCTCCGTGAGCTGCTCGGCCTGCCGGCGAAGTCGACCGCTGCCATCGAAGGCGGATCCGCCGGCCTGTTCGATCTGGAAGGTATGTCCGAGCACCAGCGGCGAGTCGTCGCGCAACGTCGGGGAGACGAGACGTGAACCGCAATTTCAGCCAGACGATTACCGTGCGCTGCGACGACCCAGCGCCGCTCCTGGCGTTGATCGCCGAGTGGGATCTCAACCAGGCGACGGGCGAGCTCATGGGCTACATGGGAACTCGCGTGCTCGCAGACCGCGAGAAGCTGGGCCATTACATGATCATCGCCGACTTCGGCGTCGTCGATCCGAATGTGTCCGCCGCGGACGAAGCCGCCCGCAACAACGCTCGGCCCGAGACTCGTGCCTTTGCCGAGCGCGTCCGCGAAATCATCGACGGTGAGCCCGAGTACCACCACTTCGACGAGATCTACCGTACGGACCGATGATGTCGCTCGCCGGCGATGTCTCCGACGTGGGTCACCGAACTACGGTCGGTCGCCGATGCGCCGGTCGTCTACTTCGGCACCGTCGCGACGAACGTCGCGCTCATGTGCAGACCCGAGAGGTTCTTATTGACGTGTACCGTGCCGCCGTCGACAGGCAAAGTGATGACGCCGGCGATGCTCGCCATGGCGCCGACCAAGCCGCCCGACGTGCCCGAAAGGAGCACGTCAGAGAACGATTTGCCGCATGCCGTCTCGTTCGTGTGCACGACGCTGCGCTTGCCGTCGAGTTTGACGTGCCACACGGGTTTCTTGTCCGGGCCTTGGTCGATCGTCCCGGTGAACACGAGCGTTCCGCGGCCCTCGGTGCCGTTCGCGCTCGAGCAGTTTTCGCCCGGGAAGGTGAGGATGTAGCTGGTCGTCGCGGGAAGCGACGCGCGGTACGTCCCGTCGCCGACGGGCTTGAACGCCGCGCTCGATGCGCGGAACTGCGCGGTCAGGGTGATGGACCCGCTCCCGAAGGTCATGCTTCCGTTCATCGACAGCGCGAGCTTCTTGGACTTGGTGTCGAACTCGATGACGAGCTTGCCGATGCCCCGCTTCGACGTCGACGTCATCGTCACCGTCGCGGTCTTGCCCTCGTCGCTGGGCGCGGTGTAGGTGATTGTCCCGGGCGCGGCGTCGAGATGCTCTGTGTCGAGCTTGTCCTCACCGGAGAGTGAGAGGTCGACCGGCGCCCGCGGTGGCGCACCATAACGATGCTTCAACGTGACGCCGAACGTGGTGTCCGACTTGGTATCGACTTCTTCAGTGTGCTGCACGCTGCCCTGCTCGGCGATCTTGCGTGGCGTCTCGGCGTTGTACTCCGGTACCGCGACGACCACGCACCGACCATTCCGCCAGAGCTTCTGGGCCGCTTCCATGACCGGCTCGACGAGATTTACGCCGAGGCCGAAGTCGCTCACGGCGAATTTGAGGCTGGCGGTCGCGTCACCCGTCGTGTTTACCGAGCCTGTGGCGCTCGACGTGTTCACAGAACTACCGTCGTAGCCGTTCGCCGTGCCCGGCAGCGACATGTTTGCCATGGTGAGATCGATGCTGCTGCCGGACAGCTTCGAGTGGTTCTCATACGACGCGTCCACCGACGCGAGTCCTGCCTGGTCGTTCACATGACCGTGCAGGTCGAGCGTCGCGTCGCTGCTCACCGATTTGCCTGTCGAGGTATCGATCTGGATTCGCGTCGTAACAGTGAGCGGAACACCGCCCGAGGGGTCGGGACAGATATCGATCACACCCTTGTAGGTGCGCGACTCGGTCACCCACACGAGGAGCGAGTGCGTCTTGTCATCCGTGATCGTCTCGGTCAGCTTGGCTCCCAGGACCACCGTGACCCGTGATCCGGCGATGTCCACGCCCCAACTCTCGCTGACGTTGTCGGTGACCGTTCGTATCCCGTCGTCCTGCCGGGACGCGGGGTTGTGTTCAGGCAGGTCCTCTGTGCCGGTTCCCGACCCGGCTGTCGACGTCAAGAAGTCGAGCGAG
>DATMUX010000465.1:0-5195 GCA_035563695.1 Acidimicrobiia bacterium | reverse complement strand
CTGGGCCAGCATCGACCCGCCGGTGGAATCCGTCGAGCCGGACGAGCCGGTCGGATCCGTTCCCAGCGAGCTCGACGCCATGGCGTCGGCGAGCAGCGACGCGAACTCCGGCGACGCGCCCGATGCAGGCGAACCCACCGGCGAGGCGGCCGCGTTCGCGGCCCCGGCGCCGCCCGGCGCGACCGGGCCCGCTCCGTCGATGAGGGCCTGGATCTGCGCGATCCGCGCGTGCACCGCGGCGAGGCCGTCGAGAGTCATCGGAGACTGATCGGCCGTCGCCCCGGGGAGTTTCGGCTTCAGGCCTCCCGGCCCGCCCAGCGCCCGCCCGCCAGCGGCCGGAAGCCGGCCAACGGAGCGGTCCAGGCGTAGGCGAAGGCCTCGGCGCCCGATCGGGTCCGCACCGTGATCCGCGCGTAGTCCGGTCCCTCGTAGCGGTCGAGCGCCGCGAGCGCTGCCGCCGATCGCGCGGGGTCGAGCTCGACGACGCACCCGTGCACGACGCCGCCGCCGCGTTCGAAGGTCGCGGCCGGGTAGCCGCGGCCGGTGTCGTAGAGCCGCCCGGCGACGCGGTCGGCGACCGGGTCGCCCCGCGTCCACGGGGCCAGCACCGGCCACGCGCCGTCGCCCGGCGCGAGGGTCCCGTACACGAACAGGCGCACGCTCATTCGCCGGCGGCTTTGGCCTTCCGGCGCCGGTGCCACTGCAAGCCGCCTTCGAGCGCGGCGAGGATCGTGTCGTTGTCGCGTGAGAGGCGGTCGTGGACGGCGCGTTCGAGCAGCCGGCGCATGATCGGGTTGAACGCCTCGTACTCCTCGACGAACGTGACGCGGGTGCGGCCGTCGCCGAGGTCGGTGAGCGTCGTCCGACCGGTGGCGTGCGACCACAGCGGCTTGCCGACCGCGTCGTAGCGCCACGACTGGAACGGCTGCACCTCGGTCAACCACTCCCACGACTGGCCGACGCCGCCCGAGAGCAGCCACTTCGGCACCGGGAAGTAGCAGTGGCGCACGAGTCCGTTCCCCGCGTCGTCGCCGGGGTGGAGGATCTCGATGCGGGTGGCGACATCTTTCGGTCGCGGCCGGTCGGGGCCGCGGTACCAGAAGACCTCCCACACGTCGGCCGGCGGCGCGTTCAACTCGACCGAGAACTCGTGGCGTTGCACGAGCCGACGATAACGCGGCGCTCGTCAGGCTGCGACGAGCCGCTGCACCGATTGCGCGAGCGCGTCTTCCCACGCCCAGTTGTGCTGGAAGTGGCGGTTGCCCTCGGTCATGATGTCGTACTGCCAGAAGTAGAGGTAGAGGCCGCACGTCAGGAACACCACGACGATGCGGGCGACGTAGTTGTGCGGTTGCTTCAGCCGGCGGGGGTCGGGCACGGGGACCGGCGCGCCGAGGCGGGTGTAGATGGCGGAGAGCTCGGTTTCGATCGCGCCCTCGGCGTAGTCGTGGGCGATGAGGTCGCCGTCGAGGAGCACGTACGCGACGATATCGGCGACGAGCCGAACGAAGATCGCGAGCACCGCCCACAGGGTCGGGTCGCGGAACTCGGTCGTCTTCGCGCGCAGGACCGCCATGTGCGGCGCGATGCGTTCGAACGACGGCTGCAGCTCGTCGGCGAGTCCCCGCGCGCGGGCCTGTTCCCACGCGACGGCCGTGGCCGCGTCGAGCAGCTCGATGCGGCGCAGGTTGTGGTCGCGCGACCGGCGCACGAGCTGGTACAGGACGTAGATGCCGTACACGCCGCAGGTGAGGATCTGCCAGCCGAGCGCGGTGGCGAAGTCGAAGATGTAGTCGGACTCGCGGCGCCCGTGCCACGCGGCTCGCAGGCGATCCGCTGCCGGCGGCGCGGGCGCCGGCGCCGGCGGGTACTGCCCGAACCCCGCGGGCGGCGGCGCGGGCGATGCCTCCGGTGGCTCCGGCGGCGCGGGCGATGACTCCGGTGGCCCCGGCGGCGTCGCCACTGGCTCCGGTGGCTCCGGTGGCTCCGGCGGCGGCGGCTCTTCGGTCACGGCGGGCGAGTGTACGAGGTCGGGCTTGTTCGCACGCGTCTGCTCGGAGAGGATGGGCCACATGGTGGATCTCTACGAGCCCCGGTCCGGCGACCGGTTCACGTTCGGTTTGTGGACGGTCGGCAACCGCGGCCGCGATCCCTTCGGGCACGAGACGCGACCGCCGCTCGATCCGGTCGACGCGGTCCACCGGCTCGCCGAGCTCGGCGCGTACGGCGTGAACTTCCACGACGACGATCTCGTCCCGCCCGGCTCGACCGCGGCGGAGCGCGAGCAGATCCTGAAGCGGTTCCGGCGCGCACTCGACGCGACCGGCATGAAGGTCCCGATGGCAACGACGAACCTCTTCTCGAATCCCGTGTTCAAGGAGGGTGCGTTCACCGCGAACGATCCCGCGGTGCGGCGCTACGCGATCGCCAAGACACTCGATGCGATCGATCTGGGCGTCGAGCTCGGTGCGACCGTTTACGTGATGTGGGGCGGGCGCGAGGGCACCGAGAGCGACGCCGCCAAGGACGTGCGCGGTGCGCTCGACCGCTACAAGGAAGCGGTCGACCTCTGCTGCGCGTACGTGCGCGACCGGGGCTACGACGTGCGCTTCGCCCTCGAGCCGAAGCCCAACGAGCCGCGCGGCAACATCTTGTTACCGACGGTCGGCCACGCGCTCGCGTTCGTCGAGCGGCTCGAACGGCCGGAGATGGTCGGTCTGAATCCCGAGTTCGCGCACGAGACGATGTCGGGGCTCTCGTTCCATCACGGCGTCGCGCAGACGCTGTGGGCCGGCAAGCTGTTCCACATCGATCTCAACGCGCAGGTGATCGGCAAGTACGACCAGGACTTCCGCTTCGGCTCGGAAGGAATCCGCGACGCGTTCTACGTCGTCAAGCTGCTCGAGGACGCGCAGTGGGCCGGGATGCGCCACTTCGACGCGCACGCGTACCGCACCGAGAGCGCCGATGGAGTGTGGGACTTCGCGCGCGGCTGCATGCGCACGTACCTCATCCTGCGGGAGAAGGCCGAACGGTTCCACGCCGACCCCGAGATCCAGGATGCACTGCGCGCCGCGATGGTCGGCGACATCGCAACGCCCGCCGTCGACGGCCCGGTGACCGCCGACGCGATCGCGGCATTGCGGCGCGGCCCGCACGACGTCGAGGCGTTCGCGGCGCGCGGCTACGGGCACGAACGGCTCGATCAGCTCGTCACCGAACTGCTGCTCGGAGTGCGATGAGTGCGATGAGCGGGCAGCCGGCCGCGCGTCAGTGACTGCCGGTCGCCGAGGAGTCGCTCGGGAAGATCATGTCGATGATCGCCTCGAGGTCGGCGGTCGTCGCGAGCATCAACCGCATCGGTGCGCGTAGCTCGCCGACGAGGTACTTCACGACGTCGGTGTCCGTCGGGTCGACCATGGCCACGTCGATGCGGTCGCCCTTGCGTCGGAACGGCACCGCGCCGCACAAGCGCGCGACATTCTCGGGAAGGAGCCGGCCCGTGGCCGTGTCGACGGCTGCAGTCGTGAGGTCGACGACCGGCAGGCGAAGCTGCTCCGACAGCAGCTCGACCAGCGTGTGCTCTTGGAGCAAGCCGAGCTCCACGACGACCTGACCGAGTTGACGGCCGGTCCGCGCCTGGTGCGCCAGCGCGACCTCGAGGTCCGGTTCGATGAGGTAGCCGCGGGTGACCAGGAGGTTGCCGAGCAGCCGGCCCGTGTGGCGCGGCCCGACGAGATCGGCGAGCAACGCGGCGTCGGCCGCGGTCTCGAGCCGGTCGATGATCGCTTCGATGTCGCCGGGAGCGGCGAGGAGGAGTCGCAGGGGTGACCGCAACGCGTGCGCGAGCGCGCGCACCGCCTCGGCGTCGGCCGGGTCGGCCATCGCGACCTCGATGCGCTCGCCCTGGCGGCGCAGGGGGACGGCCCGCAGCCGCCGCGCCAGTGGCGCGGGGAGCAACCGGCCGACCGCGGGATCGACGGCGGTGCTGTTCGCGTCGACGACGGGGACCTGGAGCTGCTCGGCGAGGAGCGACACGAGCAGGCGGTCGTCGATCAGGCCCATCTCGACGAGGATCTCGCCCAGCTTGGGGCCGTCGACCCTCTGCTGGACGAGCGCGGCCTCGAGGTCGTCCTCGGCGAGGTGGCCGCGTGCGATGAGCAGGTTGCCGAGCAGGCGGCCGGAGTGGCGGGGCCCGATGACCGGGTCGTCGCTCTCGACCGGGCGCGCCTCCGCCGCCGCCTGGTGCATCGAGAGCAGCGCCGCGAGCTGGCTCTCCACCATTACGGCTTCGTCGTGCGGGCCGGGCCGGGCCACGACGTCGTGGTCGCCGCGCCCCGTGCCCTGCTTCGAATCGCCGGCGCGCTTCAGAGGTCCTCGGGTACGAGTCACGAGGGAGTATCGGCACGCGGGCCGCCGACCTGTGCCGCTCTCCTCCGGCTCCCGGGCGGTGTGACGCCTGCGGCATTCGGTCCGACCCGGGACGCGGGCATGGGCGGTCGGCTGGTCCGGTCGATCGCCGCGATTCGCCCACACGCGGCGTGCGGGTGAGTGTGATCCGGGCGTAGCGTCCGCGCCCGTGCCGCTCGTGCTCGGCGTCGACTCGTCCACGCAATCGACGAAGGTCGAGCTGCGCGACGCCGACTCGGGCGCGCTCGAGGGCGAGGCCCGCGCGCCACATCCGCCGACGACACCGCCGCGCAGCGAGCAGGACCCGCATGCGTGGTGGGACGCCTTCGAGCGCGCGCGGGCGCAGCTCCCGGCCGCCGATGCGATCGCGGTCGCGGGTCAGCAGCACGGCCTGGTCGTGCTCGACGCGCGCGGCGCGGTCGTGCGGCCCGCGAAGCTGTGGAACGACGGCGAGTCGGCACCCGACGCGCAGTGGCTGCGCGGCAAGCTCACGGATGCCGAATGGGCGCGGGCGTGCGGATCGGTGCCGGTCGCGGCGTTCACGATCACGAAGCTCTCGTGGTTGCACCGGTCGGAGCCCGAGTCGTGGGCCCGGCTCGCGCGCGTCTGCCTGCCCCACGACTGGCTCACCGCGCAGCTCACCGGCGACCTCACCACCGACCGGGGCGACGCGTCGGGCACCGGCTACTTCTCCGCGGCGACGGGGGAGTACCGCTTCGACTTGCTCGAGATCGTCGAGGCGGGCGCCGACTGGCCCGAGCGCGTGCCCCGCGTGCTGGGGCCGG
>DATMUX010000464.1:0-13468 GCA_035563695.1 Acidimicrobiia bacterium | reverse complement strand
ACCCGCCACCGTGAGCTCGAGACGTCACCCGTTCTCGCCGAGCACGCGCCGATGCTGGCGCACGCCGCGTCGCTCGTCGGCGACCCGCAGGTGCGCCATCGCGGCACGCTCGGCGGCACGCTCGCCCACGGCGACCCCGCGTCCGATCTTCCCGCGGTCGTCCTCGCGCTGGGCGGCGAGGTCGAGGTGCAGGGGCCGCGCGGGCGGCGGTCGATCCCCGCGACCGGCTTCTTCACCGACTTCCTCGAGACCGCGCTCGCACCCGACGAGATGATCGTCGAGGTCCGGGTCCCGAAGACCAGCTCGGGATGGTCGTACCAGAAGTTCCACCGGCGCGCCCAGGACTGGGCGATCGTCGGGTGTGCGGTGCTCGGCGGCGCCGACCCCGGCGTCGCGCTCGTCAACATGGGCCCGACGCCCGTGCGCGCCGGTGCCGTCGAGGACGCGCTGCGCGCCGGCGCCTCGGCCGACGACGCCGCGGCCCGTGCCGCCGACGGCACCCGGCCGCCCTCCGACCTCAACGCCGACGCCGAGTTCCGGCGCCACCTGGCCGGGGTGCTGGTCCGCCGGGCGCTCCGGGAGGCGGCCGCGTCGTAGGCGGCGCGAAAGGGGGCACATTTCGCGCGACGATGCTGGGGTTGTGAGCACCGGCACCCCCGTCACCCACGTCGAGCTGATCGCCAAGAACCGGCGCACGTCGATGATGATGCTGGCGATCGAGTTCCTGCTCGTCGGCATCCTCGGCGGCGCGATCGGGTTCCTCGTCTCGCGCTCGCTGACGACCGGCGTGATCATCGGCGCGTCGATCGCCATCCTGATCGACATGATCGCGTGGCTGGTCGCCGTGCGGGCCACGATCGCGCTGACGCGAGCGGTCGAGGTCGGTCCCGAGCAGGCCAAGGTGCTGCACAACGTCATCGACGGGCTCTGCATCGCGACCGGGCTGCCCAAGCCGCGCGTCTACATCGTCGACGATCCGGCGCCGAACGCGTTCGCTTTCGGCCGCTCGCCCGACAACGCGGGCGTCGCCGTGACGAGCGGGCTTCTGAACCTCATGTCGCGCCGCGAGCTCGAAGGCGTGCTCGCGCACGAGATGTCGCACATTCGCAACCGCGACGTGCAGGTCACCACGCTGGCCGTCACGACGGTCGGGATCCTCGTCGCCGTCGCCGAGATCGCGGCGCGCGCGAGCTGGTTCTCCGACTTCGACGACAACAACAACGACGGCGGCGCGTTCCTGCTGCTGGCCGTCGCCGCGCTCGCCGGCATCCTCGCCTTCGGGGCCCGCCTCCTGTCGTTCGCGATCTCGCGCCACCGTGAGGAGCTGGCCGACACGAGTGCCGCCGAGCTCGTCACGCCCGACGGCCTGCGCAAAGCGCTCGAGAAGCTCGAAGCCGACCACACGGTGGTGCACCACGTGTCGCGCGCGACGGCGCACCTGTGGCTCGTGACGCCATTGCGCCACGCGGGTGACGACCGGCACGCCAAGCTCAACCGCATGTTCGACACGCACCCACCGCTCGCGGAGCGCATCGCGGTCCTGCGCCGCCTCGAAGGTCTCGACCCCGACGGGCGCGGGCCGGTCGACGAGACGATCACCGGAGTACCGGTCGACCTCGCCACGCTCGCGCAGTCGAACGAACGGCGCACCACGCCCGCGGCGGCCCCGGCCCCGGCCGGTGCCGCGCTCACCGCGACCACGACCGCGCCGGAAGCGGGCGTGCACCCCCCCGGCTGGTATCACGCCGACGCGCAGACGTTGCGCTACTGGAACGGCACCACGTGGACCGACTGGACGTCCAAGTGGAACGGCTCGCGCTGGGTGCAGACCCGCCCGGCCGGCACGTAGCCTCCCGTTCATTGCTCGGCGAGCGTCGGTTTCCGGTGCTCCTCGAGCAGAAAACGTCCACGAACGACGGAGGATCCCGATGCCCCATCCCCGCGAGGAGATCGAAGCCACGGTCGCGCGGTACGTCGTGGTGCGCGAGAACATCGACGCGGGCCGAGGCACGTGGCGCGACCTCGCACAGTTCTTCACCGACGACGCCGTGTTCATCGATCCGGCGTGGGGTCGCGTCGAAGGGATCGACGAGATGAAGGCGACGGTGTTCGGCGACGCGATGGTCGGGCTCGAGGAATGGAAGTTCCCCGTCGAGTTCACCGCGATCAGCGGAGACAACGTGATCATCAAGTGGAAGCAGCTGCTGCCCGGCCGGCGCGACGACGGCCGGCCCTACGCGCAGTCCGGGGTCTCGACGCTGGTCTACGCGGGCGGCGGCAAGTTCCGCTACGAGGAGGATCTCCTCAACATGGTGCACGTGCTCGAGGACATGCGGGAGAGCCACTGCAAGGTGCCCGACGTCGCCATGCCCCCCCGCCACCCGAACCGCGACTTCTCGCGGCCGCCGGGCACGTGATGGAGCTCACGCAGGACACGATCGACTACGTCGCGATCACCCGGCTCCAGGCGGCCTACGCCGACACGGTGACGCGCCGCGCGTGGGACGAGTTCGACGCGCAATTCCTGCCCGACGCGATCGTCCGGGTCGACACCGTCACGAACCCTGTCGTCGAGGTGGTGGGGCCTGTCGCGGTCGGCACCTTCATCGCCGGAGCGATCGAGCGGTTCGAGTTCTTCGAATTCGTGATCCTCAACACGCACGTCGAACAGCGCGTCGACGGTGACGCGACCCGGGCGCGGGCCCGGCTGTACATGTGCGAGCTGCGGGTCGACGCGGCGTCGGGTCGTTTCACCCAGGCGTTCGGGCTCTACCGCGACGAATATCGCAGCGTCGACGGCCGATGGTGGTTCGCCCGCCGCGACTACCAGTCGCTCACGCGCAGCGGTCGCAACGAGGTGTTCCCGTTCCCCGCGCCGTGAGCGCGGGTGCCTTGCGAGCCGCGGGATCGTCTGCGAACCTGCCCACCACAGAGACCGAGGCCAGGAACAGCAGGGGAGGTTCGGTGGCCGATCTCGACGGTCCGTCCGGCCAGCAGGTCGAGGTCGGCCTGTACGGCGTCACCAAGCGATTCGGTGAGATGGTCGCGGTCGACAACGTCACCATCGAGGTGGCGCGGGGCGAGTTCTTCTCGCTGCTCGGGCCCTCCGGGTGCGGCAAGACCACGTCGCTGCGCATGATCGCCGGCTTCGAGGAGCCCGACGAGGGCAACGTCGTGCTGACCGGTCACGACATCGTCGGGGTCGCGCCGTACCGGCGCAACGTGAACACGGTCTTTCAGTCGTACGCGCTGTTCCCCCACCTGACCGTGTTCAACAACGTGGCCTTCGGGCTCCGCCGCAAGAAGCTGGGGAAGGCCGCGGTACGCGACCGCGTGAAGCGCTACCTCGACCTCGTGCAGCTCCGGGGCTACGACGAGCGGCGGCCGGCCCAGTTGTCGGGCGGCCAGCAGCAACGGGTCGCGCTCGCCCGGGCCCTCGTGAACGAACCGGCGGTCTTGCTCCTCGACGAGCCGCTCGGCGCGCTCGACCTGAAGCTCCGCAAGCAGATGCAACTCGAGCTCATGCGCATCCAGCGCGAGGTCGGCGTCACGTTCATCTACGTGACCCACGATCAGGAGGAGGCGCTCGTGATGAGCGACCGCCTCGCCGTCATGTCGCAGGGCCGCGTGGAGCAGATCGGCTATCCCGAGGACATCTACGAGCGCCCGGCGACGCGTTTCGTCGCGGGATTCATCGGGACGTCGAACATCATCGAGGCGCCCGTGACCGGCCGGTCGGGCGACCTGCTCGAAGTCGCGTCGGCGCCGGGCGACCGCATGCTCGTTCCCGCCCCGCCCGACCGCACGGTCGGTCACGGCGACACGCTCGCGTTCACGGTCCGGCCGGAGAAGTTCCGGGTCGTGCCCGTCGAGGAGCCGGTGGCCGAGGGCCTGTGCACCGCGGCCGGGACGGTCGTCGACGTCGTTTATCAAGGAGTATCCACCCAGCTCGTGGTGAGAACCGACGAAGGTGCGACCCTTGTAGCGTTCCGGCAGAACAGCGAGCGGGTCAGCGACGCCGGCACGCCCGGTACCCGCACCCGCCTCGCCTGGGACCCGCAATTCAACGTCGTGCTGGCCGATGCGCCCGCCAACCAAGAGGAGTTGACCGGATGAGCGATCCCGACCGCGTGTCATTGGCCTTCATCTGGGACACCGCGTCGCCGCGATTCAACCGTCGTTCGTTCGTGAAGACGATGGCGTTCGCGTCGGCCGCGGGCTTCGTGGCCGCGTGCGGCGGCAGCTCGAACAAGTCGTCGGGCTCGTCGTCGGGCACGACGTCGACCGCCACGGAAGCGAAGGTCCTCAACTTCTACAACTGGACCGACTACATCGCACCCGACACGATCCCGAACTTCCAGAAGGAGACGGGCATCAAGGTCACGTACGACAACTACAGCTCGAACGACGAGCTCTTCGCGAAGTTGACGGCCGGTGCGACCGGATACGACCTCATCGTTCCGACCGACGCCACGCTCGTGAAGATGAAGCACGGCAACCTGTTGCAGACGATCGACCACTCGTTGATCCCGAACATCACCAATCTCGACGACCGCTTCCGGAACACCGCGTTCGATCCCGGGAACCAGTACTCGATCCCGTGGCAATGGGGCACCACCGGCATCGGTTACGACAAGACGAAGGTCCAGGGCACCGTCGACGACTGGAATGCCTTCAAGCTGCCGTCGGTCAATCAGAAGTCGTCGTACCTCGACGAGGCGCGCGACGCGTTCGCGATGGCGCTGTTCGCGTTGCACCTCGATCCGAACACGACGAACGACAGCGACCTCGACCAGGCCAAGAGCTACCTGATCGACTTGAAGAAGACGATCAAGAAGATCACGAGCGACTACCAGGATCCGTTGAAGAGCGGTGCCCTGATCCTGTGTCAGGCGTACTCGGGCGACGTGTTCACGATCCAGACCGACAACAAGAACATCGAGTACGTCATCCCGAAGTCGGGTGCGTTCTCGTGGGTGGACAACATGGCGATCCCCAAGGGCGCGCCGCACCCGAAGAACGCCATGATGTTCATGAACTACATGCTCGAGCCCAAAGTCGGCGCCGCGCTCACGAACTCCGTCAACTACGGCAGCCCGAACAAGGCGGCGTTCCCGTACATCGACAAGTCGATCACGTCGAACCCGCTCATCTACCCGCCGGCCGCCGTGCTCGCCAAGCTGCCGTTCCAGAAGGACATCGGCGAAGCCGAGCAGAAGTACGACGACCGGTGGACGGACGTCAAAGCGGCGTGACCGCTCCGGAAACCGCTCCCGACGCGCCACCGCGCCACCGGCGGCGGATGCCGGATTGGGTCTCGGGTCACGCGCTGCTGCTCCCGACGACCATCGTCTTCCTGTTCCTGCTCATCATCCCGCTCCTGGTGGTGCTGCAGTACAGCGTGGCGCACCGCAGCATCTACAAGCCGATCGTGTTTTCGTGGAGTCATCTCCACCTTGCGAACTACACACAGGCACTCAACGCCGAGTTCCTCCCCACGTTCATCCGTTCGATCGCCTACGCGCTCACGGCGACGTTCCTGTGCGTGTTGCTGGGCTTCCCGCTCGCGTACTGGATCGCCCGCTTCGGCGGACGCCTGCGCCTGTTCTACATCGTGCTGGTAATCATCCCGTTCCTCACGAGCTATCTGATCCGCATCTACGCCTGGCAGTTCATCCTCCAGAACAACGGCCTGCTCAGCAACCTGATGGATCACGTCGGGCTCGGCGCGAACCACGACTTCACGAACACGCACTTCGCGGTCATCTTGGGTCTCACGTACGGGTTCCTGCCGTTCATGATTCTGCCGCTGTACGCCTCGATCGACCGGATGGACAAGTCGCTGGTCGAAGCGAGCTACGACCTCGGGCACGGCAAGGCGTCGACGTTGTTCCGGGTCACGATTCCCGCGGTGTCGCCCGGGCTCGTGGCCGGCATCCTGTTGGTGTTCATCCCCGCCGTGGGCGACTTCGTGACGGCCGACCTCCTCGGCGGCGTGCGCACCCAGATGTTCGGGCAGATCGTCGACGGGCAGTTCCTCGAGAGCAACAACTGGCCGCTCGGGTCCGCGATGTCGATCCTGCTGACGTTGTTCATTCTCATCGGCGTGTTCTTCTATCTGTGGCGCGTCGGGGACGAGGCTCTCTGATGAGACGTCCGAAGCCGAAGGCGCACGGACGGCGAATGGGCCCGAGCGGCCCCACAGAGCGGGGGACTTAATGGGAAAGCCGAAGCCGAAGAGCGCGCTCCGGCCGCGCTACCTCAAGGTGCACGCGTTCTTGGTCTTCGCGTTCCTCTTCCTGCCGATCGCCGTGCTCGTGACGTTCAGCTTCAACAAGGCGCGCAGCGGAACGAGCTGGACCGGGTTCTCCACTCGTTGGTACCGCGACCTCATCCACAACGAAGAAGTGCTGCAGGACTTCCGCAACACGCTCAAGGTCGCGATCGCGGCAACGATCGTATCGACGGTCATCGGCACGCTCGCCGCGTTCGCCCTGACCCGGTTCAAGTTTGCCGGGCGCACCGCGTACTCCACGCTGGTGTTCATCTCGCTCGTGCTGCCCGAAGTCGTCATGGGCATCTCGCTGCTCGTGTTCTTCAGGAAGATCGCGCACTTCCAGCTCGGCCTGAACACGGTGATCCTCGCCCACATCTCCTTCTGTGTCGCGTTCGTCATCGTCGTCGTGCGGGCCCGGCTGACGGCGTTCGACAACCGGCTCGTCGAGGCCGCGGCCGATCTCGGCGCGACGCCCGTCCAGTCGTTCTTCCGCATCGTGCTGCCGCTCGCATGGCCCGGCATTGCGGCGGGCGCGATGCTCGCGTTCACGATCTCGCTCGACGACGTGGTGATCACGCACTTCACCACCGGACCCGGCGGCACGACGCTCCCCATCTACATCTTCGGCCAGGTCGGCAAGTTCGGCGTGTCACCGTCGATCAACGCGCTCTCGACCTTCGTGCTGGGCTTCTCGTTCCTCATCCTCGCCCTGGCCGGCTTCTTCAGCGCCCGCGCGTCCCGGCGCGGTGTGGGCGGGGTCGACGTCACCGCCTTGACCTAAGGAGTCGTGTCGTGGAACAGCAACGCCGTCTCGTCACGGAGATCCCCGGTCCGGTATCCCGTGCGTTGTGGGAGCGACGCACCTCCGCGGTGAGCGCCGCGGTGGGCATCACGCTACCGATCTTCGTGCGCGCCGCTCAGGGCGGCATCGTCGAGGACGTCGACGGCAACCGCCTCATCGACCTCGGCGCGGGCATCGCGGTATCCAACGTCGGTCACGCGCATCCCGCGGTCGTCGAGGCCGTGACGCGCCAGGCCGAACAATTCCTGCACACGTGCTTCCAGGTCACGCCCTACGAGGGCTACGTCGCGGTGTGCGAGGCCTTGAACCGGCTCACGCCGGGAACGCACGAGAAGCGCTCGGTGCTCGTGAACTCGGGCGCGGAAGCGGTCGAGAACGCGGTGAAGATCGCGCGCGGCGCGACCGGGCGTCCGGCGGTGATCGCGTTCGACCAGGCGTTCCACGGCCGGACGCTGCTCGGCCTGTCGCTGACGGCGAAGGTCATGCCGTACAAGCGGTCGTTCGGGCCGTACGCGCCCGAGGTGTACCGCGCGCCGTTCTCGTACCCGTTCCGCGGCTCGGGGAGCCTGACCGAGACGCTTTCGTGGATGGAGGCGAGCGTCGACCCCGGGCAGGTCGCGTGCGTCGTCGTCGAGCCGATCGCCGGCGAAGGCGGCTTCGTCGTGCCCGAGCCGGGCTGGCTCCCGGGCGTCGCGCAATGGTGCCGCGATCACGGCGTCGTCTTCGTCGCCGACGAGGTGCAAACCGGTTTCGCGCGCACCGGCGACTTCTTCGCCTGCGAGCACGAAGGAGTGGTCCCCGACCTCGTCGCCACGGCCAAGGGTTTGGGGGGCGGTATGCCGATCTCGGGCGTCACCGGGCGCGCGGAGATCATGGACGCCGTCCACACCGGCGGGCTGGGCAGCACGTTCGGCGGTAACCCCGTGTCGTGCGCGGCGGCGCTCGCCGCGATCGACGTGATCGAGCGCGAGGGCCTCGTCGCGCGGGCCGCCCGGATGGGCGACACCATGCTCGACCGGCTGCGCGCCGCGCAGCAGGCCACGACCGGGGTCGGCGACGTGCGCGGCCGGGGCGCGATGGTCGCGATCGAACTCGTGCACGACGACGGCGCGCCCGACGCGGACCGCGCCAAGCGTATCTGCGCCGCGTGCCATGCCGAGGGCGTGATCACGTTGACGGCAGGGACGCTGGGCAACGTCGTGCGGCTGCTGCCGCCGCTCGTGCTCGACGACGCGCTGCTCGACGAGGGTCTCGACATCCTCGAGACCGCCATCCTCAAGGCCTGACCCGCCAACACCCTGCGACCTTGCGTGACTCGACCACCGTGGCGGTGGTTACGCCACGCAAGTTGACGGGGGTAAGGGGTGACGGGGGGCTACTCCACGGCGCTCATGACGTGCTTGACGCGCGTGTAGTCGTCGAGCGCGTACATCGACAGGTCCTTGCCGTACCCGGACCGCTTGAACCCGCCGTGCGGCATCTCGGCGACGAGCGGAATGTGCGTGTTGATCCACACGCAGCCGAAGTCGAGCGCGGCGGAGAGTCGCATCGCCGTCGAGTGATCGCGCGTCCACACGCTCGATGACAGCCCGTAGTCGGTGCCGTTCGCGTACGCCAACGCCTGATCGACATCCGTGAAGCGCTGCACGGTGATGACCGGTCCGAACACCTCCTGTTGCACGATCTCGTCGTCCTGCTGCACGCCCGCGACGACCGTCGGCGCGAAGAAATACCCCGCGTCGCCGATCTTCGCACCGCCACAGCAGACCTGCGCGTGCGCCGGCAGCCGGTCGATGAAGCCCTGGACGCGCTCCAGCTGGGCCGGGTTGTTGACGGGTCCGACATCGGCGTCGGGCACGTCGAGCCCGCCGACGGTCTTGCCCTTCGCCTCCGCGGTGAGCAGCTCGACGAACCGGTCGTAGACGGCCGGGCCCGCGAGCACACGCGTCGAGGCGGTGCAGTCCTGGCCCGCGTTGTAGAAGCCCGCTCCGGCGATGCCCGCGGCTGCAGCCTCGAGGTCGGCGTCGTCGCACACGATCACCGGCGCGTTGCCACCGAGCTCGAGGTGCACGCGCTTCACGTCGCTCGCGGCGGCGGCCGCGACCTCGATCCCCGCGCGCACGCTGCCGGTCACCGACACGAGCCGCGGGGTCGGGTGCGACACCAGCGCGCGCCCGCTGTCGCGGTCGCCGCACACGACGTTGAACACTCCCGCGGGCAGGAGCTCCGCCGCGAGCTCCGCGAGCATCGCGGTCGTCTGCGGCGTCGTCTCGGCGGGCTTGAGCACGACGGTGTTCCCGGCGGCGAGCGCGGGCCCGATCTTCCACACCGCCATCATCAACGGGTAGTTCCACGGCGACACCTGCGCGCACACGCCGATCGGCTCGCGCCGGGTGAACGACGTGTGCCCGGCCATGTACTCGCCGGCCCCGCGGCCCTCGAGCATGCGGGCCGCACCCGCGAAGAACCGCAGCTGGTCGACCGCGGGCGGGATCTCGTCGGACGCCATCAACGCCTTGGGCTTGCCCGTCGCCCGGCACTCGGCGTCGATGAACCGCTCGGCGTCGCGCTCGAGCGCATCGGCGATGCGCAGCAGCGCCAGCGCACGCTCCGACGGGGTCGCCCCGCACCAGCCGTCGAAGGCGGCGCCGGCGGCCGCGCAGGCGTCGTCGACGTCCGCCGGCCCCGCGAGCGCCGCGGCCCCGTAGGACTCGCCGGTCGACGGGTCGACGAGCGGCGTCGTGGCGCCGTCGCGGGCGTCGACGGCCTTGCCGTTGATGAAGTTCTGCACCGCTTCCATCAGGTACCCCCTTGTCGCCGCCACGCTAGTATTCGTTGCACATCCGCCGCTCGACCGAGTAGATCGTCGTGTCAGAAGCCATCGACCACGATATCCGCACCTCCGACAGCCTGCTCGACGACCTGTCGCTGCGCATCATCCGCGAGCTGCAGCGCGATGGTCGCCGCCCGTACACCACGATCGCAAGAACGGTCGGCCTGTCCGAGGCGGCGGTCCGCCAGCGGGTCCAGCGCCTCCTCGACGCCGGCGTCATGCAGATCGTCGCGGTGACCGACCCTCTGCGCGTCGGGTTCCACCGCCAGGCCATGGTCGGTATCAAGGTCGACGGCGACGTGCGCGACGTGGCGAGCAAGCTCGCGGCGTCGACCGAGATCGACTACGTCGTGATCTGCTCGGGCGCCTACGACCTGCTCGTGGAGCTCACGGCGCGCGACGACGAGCACCTCCTCGAGGTGATCAACACCCAGGTCCGATCCATCCCGGGCGTCCGCTCGACCGAGACCTTCGTGTACCTGCGGCTCGAAAAGCAAACCTACACATGGGGCACATGATGACCACGACACAGGCCGGTTCCGAGTCTCGATCGCTGACGGCGGCCGCGCAACGGCACCTCTGGATGCACTTCACGCGCATGTCGACCGACGCCGCCGCCGACCTGCCGGTGATCGTGCGCGGTGAAGGCGCGTGGGTCTACGACCAGCACGGCAAGCGCTACCTCGACGGCCTCGCGGGTTTGTTCACCTCGCAGATGGGTCACGGCCGCACCGAGCTGGCCGACGCCGCGGCGCGCCAGGCGCGCGAGCTCGCGTACTTCCCGGTGTGGAGCTACGCGCACGGCCCCGCGATCGAGCTCGCCGAACGCCTCGCCGAGCTCGCGCCCGGCGACTTGAACCGCGTGTTCTTCACGACGGGCGGCAGTGAAGCGGTGGAGTCGGCGTGGAAGCTCGCCCGGCAGTACTTCCAGGCCATCGGCCAGCCGCACCGCTACAAGGTGATCAGCCGCTACATCGCGTACCACGGCACGACGATGGGCGCGCTGTCGATCACGGGCGTGCCCGCGATCAAGGCGCCGTTCGAGCCGCTCGTTCCGGGCGCGGTGCGGGTGCCGAACACGAACCCCTACCGGCCCGCGCCGATCGACCCGGCCGAGGCGATCGCGCAGGCGATCGAGATGGAAGGACCCGAGAGTGTCGCCGCGGTGTTCCTCGAGCCGGTGCAGAACTCCGGCGGGTGCTTCCCGCCGCCGCCGGGCTACTTCCAGCGCGTCCGCGAGATCTGCGACCACTACGGCGTGCTGTTCGTCTCCGACGAGGTGATCTGCGCGTTCGGCCGGCTCGGGCACTGGTTCGGCGCGCAGCGCTACGACTACCTGCCCGACATCATCACGATGGCCAAGGGTCTCACGTCGGGGTACTCACCCATCGGCGGCATGCTCACGCGCGCCCATCTCGTCGAGCCCTTCCTGCACGGCATCACCTTCGGCGGCCACCCGGTGAGTGCCGCGGTCGCCCTCGCGAACCTCGACCTGATGGAGCGCGAGGGGGTGCTGGAGCACGTGCGCGCGAACGAGGGTGCGTTCCGCGCCACGCTCGAGAAGCTCTACGACTTGCCCATCGTCGGCGACGTGCGCGGCGACGGCTACTTCTACGGCATCGAGCTCGTCAAGGACAAGACCACGCGCCAGTCGTTCGACGACGACGAGCGCGAGCGGCTGCTGCGCGGCTTCCTGTCGCGTGCCCTGTACGACGCCGGCCTGATCTGCCGGGCCGACGACCGAGGCGATCCGGTGGTGCAGCTCGCGCCGCCGTTGATCATCGGGCAGCCCGAGTTCGACTACATCGAGCAGGTGCTGCGATCGGTGCTCACCGAGGCGTGGAACCGCGTGTAGCGCGCACGTCGATCTTCCATTCCTCGCCCCGATCCCGCAGCCGGTCGAGGAACGGCACCGCGTCGAACGCCTCCGGTCCGAGCACGCCCGCGCCCTGCCACGCGCCCGACGCCAGCATCTCCAACGCCACGACCGGGTTCACCGCCGTCTGCCACACGACGGCCTGCGCTCCGTACCACGCCATCGTCTCGGTGTTGTCGGAGACGTGGTACAGGTAGACCTCGAGCGGCCGGCCGTCCTTGCCCGTGCCCGTGACCCACGTGCCCGCGCACGTGCGCCCGCGCATTCGCTCGCCCAGCGTGGCCGGATCGGGGAGCACGGCCGCGACGAGATCACGCGGCGCCACGTCGACCCCGCGCACGCGCACCGGCCGGGTCGATGCGAGACCGGTCTTGTCGAGCACGCGCAGCACGTCGATGAACTCGACGCCCAGCCCGTACTTGAAGGTGACGCGGCGGCAGTCGATCCAGCGCGGGATGAGCAGCACCTCCTCGTGCTCCACATTCACGCACTCGATCGGGCCGATGCCTTCGGGGAACTCGAACACCTCGGGCTCCGAGAACGGCGCGGTGGTGAACCAGCCCCGGTCGCGCTCCCACACGAGCGGCGGGTTGAGGCATTCCTCGATCGTTGTCCACACCGAGAACGTGGGCGCGAAACCGTAGCCTTCGATGACGAGGTCGCCGCCGTCGCGCACGCCGATCTCGTCGACCGCGCTGAACAGATGATCGGCGGCGTAGCGGGCGAACACGTCGGACAGGCCGGGCTCGACCCCCATGCCGACGAGCGCGAGCTGGCCCCGTTCGGCCCAGGCGTCCGAGGCCGCGAATTGCTCTGCGCCGAGCAGCACGCCGGGCTCCTCGTGCGGTCGATCCGGGTGTGGCTCCGAGAGGGTCATCGCCATGTCGACGTAGTTGCAGCCGGCGTCGAACGTCGCTGCGAATATCGCAGGGTTCAGGCGCGGGTCGCAGGCGTTGACCACCACGTCGATCCGCTCCGCGCGCGCGAGCTCGCTGATGGCGGCCCGGTCCGACGCGTCGAGCGGGCGCGCGACGAATCTCGCATCGTCGCACCGCTCGACCGCAGCGCGCGCCCGCGCGGGGTCGAGATCGGCCATCACGACGTGCTCGAACACGGCCGACGGCGCGGCCGCGCGCGCGATCGCGGCACCGACACCACCCGCGCCGACGACCAGCACCCGCATGCTCGCGACGATAGGAGGAGCTACGCGGGAAGGTCGAACGCGTCGAGCGCCTCGAGTCCCCGCAGGCTGCGGCGCAGCAGCGCGCGGCACAGCTCGACGTGACGCGGGTCGTCGATGGTCAGCGCACCCGCGGCGATGATCGGGTACACGAACCCGAGCAGTGTGCCGTAGCGGTACATCTCCCACGCCCACTCGCGATCGGCGTCGACGCCGAGATCGCCGAGATAGTCGTCGAACGCGCGCCGGTACTCCGACACGTCGTCGATGTTCACGCTCTGGGTGACGAGATACGACAGGTCGCGCGGACCGACCGAGCGGTCGACGAGCTGCCAGTCGACGGCCAGCACGTCACCGCCCGGCGCGAAGAACAGGTTGTCGAGCCGCCAGTCGGCGTGCGACAGCACGAGCGGCCCTTCGCACAGCTTGGCGAAGATCCCCGGGATCCGCGCGCTGTAGCCGTCGCCGAACTCCTTCACGCGCGCGTCGATCAACTCCGG
>DATMUX010000463.1:0-9687 GCA_035563695.1 Acidimicrobiia bacterium | reverse complement strand
GGCCGATATCGGAGATCATCCCCGCAGTCGCGGCGAGTGGCTTCGACGGCCTCTACATCGATCGCTACGGCTACGCGGACAACGCCAAGTCCCTCGAGGCCAACCTGCGCACCATCCTCGGTGAGGAACCACTCGTGAGCGACAACGGACGACTCTCGTACTTCGATCTTCGCCAGTACGCGAACACGCTGCGCGCCCAGATGGGAGACGCAGCCTTCGCGCAGTTGAAGGCCGAGACGCTGCAGAACTAGTGGCCACGAGGAGCGCCGCGCGCTTCGACTTGACGAGATCGGGTTTTCCCGCACGTCTGACGCCATTGCCCGCTCCGCGAGAACAGTATCTTGTGCAGATGTTCGTCGAAGCCGCGCGCCGCTCGTACAGGAGCGGGACCGCAGAGGCGATTGAATGACCGACGTGCCGACGAGAGAAGATCTTTCGGCGAATCTGTTGCTCGATCCGGTCGTGATCGACGATCCGTACCCTCTGTACCGGCGTCTCGTCGAGGACGCGCCGGTGTGGCACGTACCCGGTACCGACATCGTGCTCGTGAGCTCGTTCGACGCCGTCGCGGAGGCCACGATCCGCATCGACGATTTCTCGTCGAACATTCGGGGCCTGCTCTACCGCAACGACGACGGGCTTCCGGAGGTGCTGCCATTCGGTATCGGTGACGGCACGGACTCGTTGGCCACCGCCGATCCTCCGTCGCACACCGCCCACCGCGGCACCGTGTTTCCGGAGCTGGTCGCGCGGCGAATGGCAGCGCTGCGTCCCGACATCGAGAAGCTCGCCGATGAGCACATCGGTCACGCGCTCAGGCACTCGTCGCCGGAATTCATGCACGAGGTCGCGAACGCGATTCCGATCCGCGTTGTCAGTGAACTCATCGGTTTCCGCGACGAAGACCCCGAACAGCTGCTCGAAGCCGCGTTCGATTCCACCGCCATGCTGTCCGCGACATCGTCGCTCGACGAGATCACCGCGCGCATGGAACGTTCGGCGACCGTCATGATCTGGATCGCAGATCAGCTGCAACACGCGATCGACGACGGCCGTGACGGGCTCCTCGGCACGATCGGCGCGGCGGTCAACAACGGCGACCTCGACTTCAACTCGGGTCTGGTGATCATGCACACGCTGCTGAGCGCGGGCGGCGAATCGACGACCGGCTTGTTGGGCAACGCGGTCCACATGCTGGCCCGCAGACCCGAACTCCAGGACCGCCTCCGCGCCGAGCCCGCGCTCCTCACACCCTTCATCGAGGAAGCGCTCCGCCTGGAGTCGCCGTTCCGCTATCACCTCCGGCACACGTACCGAACCACCGAGTTGCGAGGCGTGACGATCCCCGCGGGCGCGACTGTGCTCCTGATGTGGGGCGCGGCAAATCGAGACCCGGCCGCGTACGACCGCGCCGACGACGTCGTCCTCGACCGCACCGCGCCCCGCCATCACCTGGCGTTCGGGCGCGGTATCCACCTCTGCGTCGGCGCGCCGCTGGCGCGTCTCGAAGCCGAGATCGTTCTCGGCACGTTGCTCGAGCGCACCGCGCAGTTCGCGCTCGATCCCGAACGTCCGGCGGTCCGCGTGCCGAGCCTGATGGTGCGCCGCTTCGAGACGCTGCCGCTCGTGGCGACCGCCTGTGCCGCACGCGGATAACCGGGCCCGCCGCTGTGGACGGCTAGCCGGTTGCTGCGTTCGCCAGCTCCCGCAGCTCGAGCAGATCGCGGGTGTGGTTGTCGTGGTGTGATGCCGCGAACAGCAACCATTGCACCCCGTCGAGCAGCCCGAAGATGGGATGCGGATACGTGAACGCGCGCAGATCGGCGTCGGTGCTCTCGTACCAGGCTGCGAGCGCATCCGATGCTTCCGCGAACCGAGCGATCGCGGCCGGCCGGTCGGTCCACGTACCGCTCGGCTCGTGGACGTCCGGCGGCGGCGGAACGTCGCCATCGAAGATCGTGGCGATAGCCGCGTCGTCGATCGCGCTGTGCTCACCGGGCTCGAACGGCCGCAACACCGAGGCCGCGAGCCCACGAATCCCGCGATCCGTCATGGTCACGTGCTCGATCACTTCGGCCATCGACCACACCGACGGCGACGGCTTGAACACCCACGTCGTCTCGGGCACCCCGGCGAGAGCTGCGCCGAATCGGTCGGCTGACCTTCGGAACACGGTCAGGGCATCCGTGATCG
The DNA here is from genome assembly GCA_035563695.1 of Acidimicrobiia bacterium. GTDB lineage: Bacteria > Actinomycetota > Acidimicrobiia > IMCC26256 > PALSA-610 > DATMUX01. The sequence continues at coordinate 7,494 of DATMUX010000463.1, read as the reverse complement.
CATCCATGAAGACCCCCTCCGTCAACTCCAACGGCCGATCGGTATAGCGCACGGTCCTCACGATCGGCCACCTCGATCAGTGGCCGGCCCGACGGGTCCACATCGCTCGAGGCTTCGGCAGTTATCGTCATTGCCGATTCGATGCGGTGAGCAGTGGCGATCGGAGGTCGGGTGAGCGAGACCACCTCGAAGAGCCCAACGAACGATGCGGCGCCGGCTTCGCCGGAGCCGGGGGGAACGGAGCCAACCGCGCTCGGTTCCGAGCCCCGATCCGACACGACCAAGATTCTCCTCGGGACGCTGCTCCTCCTGCTCGTCATCGGCATTGCGTTGCTCATCGCCTTCGTCGGATTCGTGCGGCACTGGCTCGCGGTACACACCGGGACGCTCAACGGCGGCCCCGACATCTATTACAACTTCTGGTCGGGCTTCGGTTCCGACCTCGGGGAGGCAACGCTGATTTCCGCGGTTGCGGTCGGCGTGTATACAGGCGTGCGCAAAGTCAACTGCCACACCAAGGGCTGCTGGCGCATCGGTCACCACCCACTCGACGGTACGCCCTACATCCTGTGCCGACACCACCATCCGCACGTTCCCAGCGCGGGCGCGACCCACGCGCACATCCTCGACCATTACCGCAGGGTTCAAGAAGGCAAGGCACCACCGGCTTGAGACACGTGTCCAACCAGCTTCACGGCGTCGCTAACCACGCGTGACTCGCGATCTTCCTCCCTGCCCGGCGATGACCTCGACACCGCGAGGGAGCGCGCCCGTCTGGTTGGCATCGGTGAGGTGATCGAGTAATACCGAGCGGAACGCGCGCGCGGCCGCGGGCGGCTCGACATCACGCCGGTGCGCAAACGCGATCGTGCGCGACATGCCGGGCGACACGAACGGAACGCGCCGCAGGCGCGGGCGACCCTCGACCACCATGCTCGGCACGACCGCGACGCCGAGCCCTGCTTCGACAAAGGCGAGCACCGCGTCCAGCTCACCCCCTTCGACCGCGATCCGTGGCTCGATCCGTTCGCGCCGGCACGCGGCGAGGGTCACTTCGCGCAGGTCGTAGCCCTCGCGGAAGATCACGAGCGGATGCCGCGCCAGGTCGCGCACGCGAAGGGATCGGGCGCGGGTCAGCGACCCATCGGCGGGTGCGGCAACGACGAGCGGCTCGCGCAGGATCGCCGTCGTCGCGAGCGCAGGATCGCGGGTTTGGAGCGGAAGCACGATCAGGGCCAGGTCGAGGTCGCCCTGCGCGACCAGTCGAACGAGGTCGCGGCCGCCGCGCTCCTCGACGAAGATGTCGATCCCGGGATACGCCGCGCAGAACTGTCGGAGCGCGCCGGGCAGAAGCACGGTGGCCAGGCTCGGCGTCGCACCCAGCCGGAGCCGGCCGCGGCCGAGGCCGACGAGCTCTTGGACCTGCACGCGGGCGTTCTCGGCGTCGGCCAGGATCCGTCGCGCGAGTGGGAGCAGCGTCTCGCCGGCCGGTGTGAGGGTGACGTTGCCGCGCGCTCGACGAAACAGTGGTGCGCCGAGCTCGCGCTCGAGCGCACGGATCTGCTTGCTCAGGGACGGCTGCGCGACATGGGCCGACTCCGCGGCGCGCGTGAAGTGGCGCGCGTCGGCCACCGCAGTGAAGTACTCGAGCTGCCGCAGCTGCATAACCATAGCCTAGGGCTATCGGAACGAGGATGATGATGTCTTGGATGACTCGTCCACATCGGCCTACCGTGACCGAGGCGTCGGCGCACGACCGACGACCGGCGAGGAGGCGATTCGATGGCATCTCCCTATGACACCCTGCCCGAGGTCGCGAGCTTCGAGGTGACGAGTACCGACGTGAAGGACGGCGGGAACCTTCCGCGCCCGCAGCTCAGCGGGATCTTCGGCGCCGGCGGTGAGGACGTCTCTCCGCAACTGTCCTGGAGCGGCTTTCCGCCGGAGACGAAGAGCTTCGTGGTCACGTGTTACGACCCCGACGCGCCGACCGCGTGCGGCTTCTGGCACTGGGCCGTCGTCGACATCCCGGCGTCGGTGACCTCGCTGCCGAGCGGCGCGGGCGACGAGACCGGTTCGGGTCTTCCGCCAGGTGCGTTCCAGTTGCGCAACGACGCCGGGCTCGCGCGCTATCTCGGCGCCGCGCCCCCTCCGGGGCACGGCCCGCACCGCTACTTCTTCGTGGTACACGCCGTCGCCGTCGAGACGCTCGGTATACCCAAAGACGCGTCGAACGCGTTCCTCGGCTTCAACCTGTTCGGTCAGACGCTGGCGCGAGCGACGCTGGTCTGCACGTATCAGCGGTGAGGTGATCGCGGGCTGCGACAGAGGGTGGGCGCAGATGGATTTCGAGCTCAGCGACGAGCAGGCGATGTTCCGGACGGTGCTGCAGGACTTCGTCCGCGATCACATCGTTCCGGTAGCGCACGACTGGGAGCAGCGGGGCCGTTACCCGACCGAGATCGTGGACGCCATGAAGTCGATGGGGCTCTTCGGCCTGACCGTTCCCGAGCGCTACGGCGGCATGGGCGCCGACATGGTGTCGCTCGCGCTGGTCTTCGAGGAGCTGTCCCGAGGCTGGATGGGCGTCGCCGGGATTCTCGGGAGCCACTCGCTCTCGTGCTGGATGATCAACCGCTACGGAACCGAAGCGCAGAAGGCCCGCCAGCTGCACGAGCTCGCAACTGGAACGCGCCGGACGTGTATCGCGCTCACCGAGCCCGATACCGGCAGCGACCTGCAGGGCATCAGGACGAGGGCGTGGCGCGATGGGGATGCGTACGTGATACGCGGCGCAAAGTTCTGGATCACGAATGCTCGCCACGCGGACCCGATGCCCGTTCTCGTGAAGACCGACCCGTCGGCCATCCCCGAACACCGCGGGATGAGCATCCTGCTCGTCGACGCGCCGGCCGACGGCCTCGCGATCGGTCGCGACATCGGGAAGCTCGGCTACAAGGGGCCCGAGTCCTGCGAGGTCGTGTTCGACGACGTGCGCGTGCCCGCGGACGCCCTCCTCGGCGGGGTCGAAGGCCGCGGGCTACAACAAGCGCTGTCGGCGCTCGAGATCGGCCGCATCAACGTCGCGGCCCGCGCCGTGGGCATCGCGCAAGCGGCGTACGACGCCGCGTGTCGCTACTCGAAGGAACGGCACGCGGTCGATCGTCACGGAGATGCGAGCCACTCCCAGCCGATCGCACACCTCCAGGCCATCCAGCTCAAACTCGCGGACATGGCCACCAACGTGCAGGCGGCTCGTCTTCTGACGTGGTGGGCGGCATCGCAACTGGATACAGGTGTACGCGCCGACCTCGAAACGAGCATGGCGAAGCTCTTCGCGTCGGAGGTAGCGCTCAGCTCGGCCTTGGAGCCGATGCGCGTTCATGGTGGCGCGGGTTACTCGACGGAGCTCGACGTGGAACGCCTCTACCGTGACGCGCCGCTGATGGCCATCGGCGAAGGAACCAGCGACATCCTCCGGTTACTGATCGCACGCCGACTCCTGGAGTCCGCTGCCTGAAGCGAGGCGGAGGACCGGGGACTTGAACCCGCGACCTTCGGGTTACGAGCCACCGGTCAAGAGCACCTCGTGACTGTCAGCGATGCGTTGTTCTTTGTGACGTCGTTGTTCTCCGGCCGCCGACGAATGCCCGCGCCTCGTTCAGCATTTCAGTCCATTCCCTTCGGTTCACCCGAGGAAATGCCGCCCATTCTCGAAACGTCCGACCGTTGGGCGCGAATGCGACGGCGCGACCTGAGCGGACCAGGTCCTGCACCCGGTCTGCGGGAAGCTTGGTGATGAGGTGCCCGGTGGTGCGCTCCACGCAGGCGAAGAACTCTCCGTTCTGGCGGAGGCAGGGATAGCCCATCATCGTGCTCCGAGAAACGCCGGGTTCGCGCAAGAGATCCTCGGCCAGATCCCAGAACAGCGTCTCGCCGCGTTGCGATGGGGTCCGTTCACGTTGGTGCGATGTCACGCCGCATCACCCTCGGGCCTGTACGCGAGGAGGTATCCGGTAGCTGCAAGCCAATGATTCCACTGCGTTCGCGGTCCGATCAGCTCGACCTGTCCGGATTCCAATCCGTCATCCCATGTCGAACTGCCCGCGGCCCAACGGTCCATGAAGGCGCTGCTCGTGCGGACGACCAGCAACGGGCGCGTTGGTTGGCCCGGCGACTGTTCGAGGTAACCACGCGAGAACCTCAGGGTGCTCGGTCTCCCATCGACGACAAGACCAAACTCACCGTCGTCGAGCCAGTCGATGCCGTCGACATAGTGCACGTCATACGCGTGACAGTCCGTTCCGTCGGCCGAGGGGTCGGTGAGGTAGTTCACACCCCAGCGCCGTAGGGCTTCCAGCGCCTCGTCCAACCCGAGGCCCCACTCGGTGATTCCGTACGTGACCCCCGTCCCGACGGTTCCGAGCTGCCGCTCCACCACTCCCGCGGTTTCCAGCTTGCGCAATCGATCCGCCAGTACCGTCGTGCTGATTCCGGGAAGGCGACGTGCCAACTCGCCGTAGCGGCTGGAGCGCTTCATCAGCTCCTGGACGATGACCAGCGTCCACCGATCGCCGACGACGTCCAACGCCCTGGCCAACGGGCAGAAGCGTCCGTACCCGGTCCATGCCGACTTGGGCATCCCTTCGTCCCCTACGCGGGCGGCATCAGGGCGGCCATGTCCGCCGTGTCGAAGATGAGCCGAGACGACACCAGCCTCCCGTCCTTGATGACGCTCCACTCCGCCATCGCGATGGATCCCGTACCCATCGGCGTCTCGACCTTGAAGTCATAGACGGAGCACACCGAGTTCCCGTCGACCCACTGGCGGTGGATCTCACAACCCCGGGCCATCGCCGCCGCGGCGGCGGACCCGGTGAGGAAGTCCGCCTTGCCGGTGGACTGCAGGATCGGACCTTCGAATGCGAAGTCGTCGTCGAGCAGTTCGGCGGCCCCGCCCACGTCTCCGTGCGTAAAGCGCTCCAGATAGATCCGGAAGATGTCCGCGGGTGACATATGCGCTCCTATCATCAGATGGTGCTCTTATTCTGAGAGCGATGGCGCGGGATCGTCAAGGGCTCTTGACCAGGCCCGGGGTGGGCTGTATTTTCCAATCTGGTAAATAAACCGATAGGGAAAGTACAACGGATGACCACCACCCTGGACGAGGAGAAGCTCTCCGAGACCTTCTCGGCACTGGCCAACTCGACGCGGCGCGCTCTACTTGCCCGCCTCGCGGAGGGGGAGGCGACCGTCAACGAGTTGGCCGAGCCGTTCAACATGACCCTCCCGGCCGTCTCCAAGCACCTGAAAGTGTTGGAGAAGGCGGGACTGGTGGTGCGCGGGCGGCAGGCGCAGTTCCGACCGTGCGCTCTCGACGCCGAACCACTGCGAGAGGTCTCCAGCTGGACCGACCAGTACCGGCATGTCTGGGAAGCGAGGCTCGATCGGATGGACAGCCACCTCGAGCAACTCCGGACGAAAAGAAGGAGCACCACGCGACCATGACCGACATCATCGGAGCGAACGAGTCCGTCGTCATCGAGCGCACCTTCGACGCACCTGTCGCGGTGATCTGGCAGATGTGGACCGATCCAGAGCACTTCACGGCCTGGTACGGCCCGACCGGCGCGAGCATCACCGTCGAAGAGATGGACGTGCGGGTGGGTGGCGCTCGGCTGGTGTGCATGGAGATGCCGACACCCAACGGCCCCGTGCAGATGTGGTTCACCGGCAAATACCTCGACGTCGTCGAGCACCAACGGCTCGTCTTCACCGAGTCCATGGCGGACGAGCACGGAAACCTCGTGTCCCCCGCGGCAATGGGCATGCCCGCCGGCCATCCCACCACCACCGAGGTCCGAGTCGAGCTCGAAGACGTCGGAGGCCGCACCAGGATGATCCTTACCCACGTCGGGATTCCCAAGGGTTCCCCCGGAGAAGCGGGATGGGTCATGGCCTTCGACAAGCTCGCGTCGTACTCCAGCACGCAGAACAGCGCGCCGCCGTCCGACTCCTGAAAGCACGCGCCGTCCGGACCACCAACCCGCCACTGCGACCCCCGGCACCGCGGCGGGGCCGCTGCCTGATCTAGTGGACGTGAGGTCGACGTGCTGCTGTCGCGGCGACGAAGGCGCGCCAGATCGGGTGCGGTGCACCTGGCGCGCTCGCGAGTTGCGGTTGGTACAACGTCCCGACGAAAAAGGGGTGGTCGTCACGCTCCACGGCGCGGACCTCGCCCAATTCGTCGACGGCTGCAATATGCATGCCGAACGACTCCACGATGTGTGAGTGAGCAGAATCGAGACCGTAGGTGCACGTCGTCCGCTCGGTCGCGGTGCGCGTTCCGTAGATCGTCGATAAACGCGTTCCGGGCAGCACGGTGATGTCGATGTCCACACCGTTGAGCGAGCACGCCAACAACGTGACGATTGGGGTACCCGCTTCGTTGTACTCCGCGTGCGTCGCATCGGAGATACCGGCGAGGGTGCGTGCGTGCTCGACCAGCACGTGCTGAAAACCGCCTCAGGTGCCAACGAGCGGGATGCCACGCTCACGGGCGGCGGTGATCACGTCCTCGGCAGCACGAGGATCGCGATACGGGGTACCGGGACCGATAACGACCGCATCACCGATGCCGTCTACCGCGTCTGTCCTGACCACGTCGATCACGAATGACGACCTATCGACACGAAGGTCGATCGCGTGACGGAGCGCCGCGATCGTCGCCACGTGATACGGCGCGGTCGGAGGCGAATCGATCAACACGGTCATCGTCGGCATCACGCCACCCTACGCGGGCCGGCGTCCGCGGAAGGTCCATTTTGCCGGCGCCGAACTGTCGGTCGGCTCGCACGTCACGGCCCGGTCGGGCACGCTGTCGCGGTGCATATCGAAGGTCCGATCATGTCACCGGCGGCGCTCGACGAGTTGCGGCCCTTGTGGATGGCGCTGCACAACCATCACAACGTGGTTGCCGAGTATCCACGACTCGTGCACAACGCGCAACGTTCGTGGGAACGTCGTCGGAACTGGTACCGCGAACTGCTGGCGAGTGGCGGTGCCTACTTCGTCGCTCGAGATGACGGCGCTCCGATCGGCTACGTCATGACACAGACGGTGCTCGGTCCCGATGACACCTTCGAGGTTCGGGGCGGCATCGTCGAGATCATCACCTTGGTCGTTGCCGAATCGCTTCGGACACGCGGTATCGGCAGCTCTCTGGTTGCAGCAGTGCGCGACCTTGCCATCGCCCAAGGGATCGACACGGTGAAGGTCGCCGTGATGGTCGGCAACGCCGCCGCGCAGTCGTTCTACACGAACGCGGGGTTTCGGCCCGCCGAAGAAGTGCTCTACATCACGCTCTGAGCCGCTCGCCCCATCCATCGAAGGCGAAGGTCGCGAACGCGTATCTGATGCGATGAAGGAGTGGAGTCTCCGCTTCCACATCGGTCAGAAACGGTTGAGCAATCGGCGACGCCGCCGCGACTGACG